>JAWVYE010000038.1:0-8737 GCA_033722905.1 Desulfobulbales bacterium | reverse complement strand
TTCTGGGAATACCATGACGAACTTTTTTTAAACCAGAACGTTCTGTCAAAAGAAAAATATCTCGAAATAGCCGAGTCTTTGGGTCTTGATCTCAAGAAGTTTTCCCTGGACATCATGCGGCCCTCCCTGCGGCAGAAAGTCGAAGCGGATATTGCAGATGCAAATAAAGCCGGGGTGACAGGGACACCGGCCCTTTTTGTCAATGGCAGAAAGGTGAAGAAACGCAATATCGAAGCCATAAGCAAGTTAATTGATGATGAACTTGCCCGCGGCCGGGAAAAGCAAACCAAGAGGTAACCTTGGAGCCATATGCCGGAAGTCAAGCTTACATTTGAAGATAATAATCTAACCAGACTTTTATACGGTGATCTGAACAAAAATCTCACCACCATAGAAAAAACTGTCGGCGTTTCTGTAAAGGCAAGAGGAAATGAAATAGCTGTAGAGGGTTTGCAGCATGAAGTTGATGTGGCTGCTCTTGCACTCAAGCAGTTATATGAACTTCTCAAGGCAGGTTACCCTGTATATCCTACTGACGTCGCCTACGGGTTGCGTATTCTCGAGCGCTCAGCCAAGGCCAACCTGAAAGAAATTTTTCTGGACCGGGTCTATATTACCGCAAACCAGAGAGTGGTATCCCCCAAGAGCATAAACCAGAAGAAATACATTGATTCTATCAGAAACAACGACATTGTATTTGGTATCGGCCCGGCTGGAACCGGCAAGACCTATTTGGCGGTGGCCATGGCCATATCGGCCTTGACCAGCAGCCAGGTGAAGAATATTGTGCTCACCCGGCCTGCCGTTGAAGCAGGAGAAAAACTCGGCTTTCTCCCGGGTGACATGGCCCAGAAGGTAGATCCGTACCTGCGCCCGCTTTACGATGCATTACATGATATGCTGGGAAGAGAGAAAGTAGGAGAGTATATCGAAAGGGGGATTGTCGAGATAGCGCCCCTGGCGTTTATGCGCGGCCGCACCTTAAACAGTGCCTTTGTGATTCTTGATGAAGCCCAGAACACCTCGCATGAGCAGATGAAGATGTTCCTGACCAGGCTCGGATTTGATTCAAAGGCGGTTGTTACAGGGGATATCACCCAGATTGACCTGCCGGCAGGAAAGCAGTCGGGGCTCGTTGAGGCATCCCGCATATTGAAAACAATCAGGGGTATAGGGTTCTGCACGTTCAGCGATGTTGATGTGGTGAGGCACCCGCTGGTCCAGAAAGTTATCCGGGCTTATGCCAAGAAAGAAAAGAAGCAGGCGGAAAAGAAGCCGGGATCAGGAAAAACCAGGCCTGCCAGAAAGTAGTCCATGCCAGGTATTATTTAAAAATCATAATCCTTTTGCCAGCCGCAACCTCTCAGATGCCTTATGCCTGTTCTTTTGCAGAATGATCATACTCACCCGCTTCCCAAGGTAAATGAAGCATTGATAAGGCGAACCGGCGAGCGTCTCCTGGTTTTGGCGGCAATGCCTGAAGCAGAATTGAGTATCCTTCTTGTTGATGATGAACAGATCGGGGAGTTAAACAGGTCCTGGCGCCACAGAAGCGGTCCTACCAATGTTTTAGCTTTTTCAATGACAGAAGGGAAAGATGCGGCAATTCCTTTCAACCTGCTGGGTGATGTCGTTATCTCAGTTGATACTGCTGCCCGGGAAGCGGCGGTAAATAAAGTATCATTGCATTCACATCTGCAGGTGCTCCTTATCCATGGCTTTCTGCACCTGATAGGATATGATCATGAGGTTTCCAATAATGAAGCAGTCAGAATGCAGGATAAAGAAAAGGAATTGTTAGAGGAAATCAGAAAGAAAAGGAGAGAGGAAATGATCAAACTCGCAATAAATGTCGATCATGTTGCCACGCTGCGTCAGGCACGGGGCATCAGCGAACCCGATCCTGTCCTTGCCGCGGGTATTTGTGAACTGGCAGGAGCAGAGGGCATTGTCGTCCATTTACGTGAGGATAGAAGACATATCCAGGACAGGGATGTCAGATTGTTGCGGCAGACGGTTAAAACCAAACTCAACCTGGAAATGGGGGCAACCGAAGAAATCATTAAGTTTGCCCTTGATATCAGGCCTGATATGGTGACCCTTGTTCCCGAAAAAAGAAAAGAACTGACAACTGAGGGCGGCCTGAATGTTGCGGCCCAGAAAAAAAAGCTGAAAACAGTCATTGCCCGGATGAATGATGCGGGTATCCCTGTGAGCCTGTTCATCGACCCGGACTCACGGCAGATCAGGGCATCAAAGGACGTGGGGGCCACTTTCGTGGAAATTCATACAGGCCGATATGCTGATGCGACCTCCGACGCGGAAACAGACCGGGAGTTTGAACTCATCGCTGCTGCTGCCGAAGAGGCTTATGAAGCCGGTCTGCGGGTGAATGCCGGACATGGTCTTAACTATATAAATACTGCCCGGATCGCTGCCCTTGAAACAATAGAGGAGCTCAGTATCGGTCATGCCGTTATGGCGCGGGCAATATTTGTCGGGCTGGACCAGGCTGTGCGCGAGATGCTCGGACTTATGATATGATGAGAATTTATCCGGGCAGGCGCTGTTTATTACTGGTTTAACGTAATGATAAAGGTTGTCCCTTTGCCTGTCTCGCTTGCAACATCAATAGAGCCGTTATGTACCCTGATGATATTCTGGGCGATTGCAAGGCCGAGCCCTGTGCCCCTGCTCTTGTCTGTATAGAACGGGGTAAATATCATCGGCAGTTTTTCCTTGGCGATGCCGATCCCGGTATCCTGAATAGTGATAACGATGTTCTTCCTGCTGTTTTGTGCAAAAGAAGATTGTATCGCCAATGTGCCACCATCCGGCATTGCCTGTAATGCATTGATAACAAGGTTGAGGAGGGCCCTGTAAAAAAGATTCTGGTCTAAATTGAGTGGTTTAATAGATGGATTTAAATCGGTTTTGACCGTTATCTGCTTCTTGGCACATTCAGACTGGGTAAATTCGACCACCTTTAAAATCAGGTCATTGATGGAGCCTTTGGTAAATTTCGGCACCTGGGGCCTGGCAAAGTCTAAAAACTCTCTGACAATATCATTGAGCCGGCTTGTTTCTGTTATTATTATTTCACTGAGATGTTTGCTGGAAGGGGCCTGGTCCTTTAGGCGTTTGTTGAGAATTTCTGCTGTGCTGCGGACGATACCAAGAGGATTCTTTATTTCATGGGAAACAGAAGCGACCATTTCCCCCAGGGTGGCCAACCTCTCGGCATGATTAAGTTTGTCCTCCAGGCGGCGGCGTTCCTGGGCCCGGGCTTCAATAATCTGATCGGCTTTCGTTACAATCTGTGTAAGTATAAGAAAAAGCGTTCCCATAATTATGATGGAAACGACCATAATGGTCAGCTGCAGCCGGACAATGGCCTCCATATCATCTGAGAGATCCTGTACGACTTTTGTCACACCCATAATATCATCTGTTCTTTCGCTGAGAGGATTTTCCCGGCGAAACGGGATATAGGTCATCAGCTTACATGATATGGGCTCTGCACCGGGGAGCAGGTTTAAAATGGAGGCGGTATATATGAGACGCGAACTGTTAATGCCATTGAGGGCTCTTTCATATTCCTTACCCCCTGCATCACGGACGCCAACCTCCTCGGCAATGGTACTGTAGGAAATTATATTCTCCACCGAGTCAAATATGGTCACCGAGTCAACTTTTAAGCCCTCTGTAGTGTTACGGACAACCTTATCAAGCCTTTTAAACTGTGTCGGATTTCTGAGGGCGATTTCACCGTAACGCAGAGCGGTGGGTAAAACAAACTGCAGAAAGACCTGACGGTTGACATGCTCTGCCAGAAGAAGCGAGTAAGCCTCACTCCGTTCAAGCATGACCTTTTTGGCATAGTTGGATATAACCCAGGAGAGGACCATGGTGGTGATAAGTACAAGGCCAAGGCCGGTGAAAGAGAAGAACTTGACAAGCCTGAAAGGCCGCGGGGATTTAATTTTCAAATTTTGCGAACTGGTTTTCATCTACTCAACATACGCCACATCGTTTACAACGCGAAGTATCGCAGGGGATGGTTGTTTTGCCCTCTAAAGCCTTCTGGTATTCACGCCAGAGAAATTTCCGCGTAATGGCGTGATCAATTATTTCCCAGGGAAAATACTCTGTTGCTCCCCTCGGCCGTAAAGTATAATCAGCCGGATTGATATTTTCTTTTTTAAAGGCCTGCCTCCAGGTGCAGTTACTGTGCACCCTGGTTAAAATAACCCGGCCGACCCTGCGGTCACCCCTGGCCAGAACCGCCTGAAAAAAAGCCTTTTCAGGATTTTCAGTCTTGATGCGGATATTCGGTTCCGGAGCAAGTTTTTTACGGAGGAATTTCAATTTCTTCCGCAGGCTGCCGATATCTGCCATGGGATGAAACTGAAATGGTGTCCATGGTTTGGGAATAAAACAATTTATACTGAGAGTCAAGGTGGTGAGTCTGCCCTTGGCGCGACCAACAGCCAATATTTTGTTTTTCACCTTCATGACCAGTTCCACCATTTCATCCAGGTCTGGTTGTGATTCGGTAGGCAGGCCGACCATAAAATAGAGTTTCAGGTTGCGTATTCCCTTTTTGGCAAAGGTTTCGGCGGCAGTGAGTATATCGCTTTCAGTTATACCTTTGTTAATAACCAGCCGCAAGCGTTCTGAAGCACCATCTGGTGCAATGGCGACACTTTTTAAGTTACTGCTCCCCAGCAACTCTAAAAGGGAATTATTAATTATGTCTGCGCGTAAGGATGAAAAAGACAGCGAGCATGACTGCCTGGAGAGATAATCGGCAATCAAGGTCATATCTTTTGCGGGTATCATTTCCATACCGAGAAGGCCGACCCTGGAGCTTTCATCCGGCCTGGAGTCGATGGCATTAATTATTGCCCGGGCCGGCCAGAGTCTGGGGGGACGATAAATGAATCCTGCTGCGCAAAATCGACAGCCGCGGCTGCAACCCCGCCCCAATTCCGCCATATAGAGGTTGGAAAACTCAGCCATTGGCGTAAGGATACTGGAGTGAGGCGTAGTGTTGCCGGGTGAATCCATGAGCACTTTTTTAATGCGTTCTGGCAATCCTGCAGCATCATCCCTCGGTGTGCTTGCCAGGAGTAAACCATCTGAATCGTAGGCCGGCTCGTAGAATGCCGGGATATAACACCCGGGAAGATTTGCCCCTATTGCCGCCAGTAATTCAATTTTGCTCTTTCCAGAGGACCCTTTGAGTAAATAATTGATAAGCGATGGCAGGAGGGGTTCGGCTTCACCGATAAGAAAGAGATCAACAAAGGGTGCCAGGGGTTCGGGGTTCATGAAAGTGGCAACTCCGCCGGCGACAACAAGAGGTTGGCCGCCGGCAGCAGGAGCAGAGATATCCTGGCTTTGATGTGTCCTTTCTGAAGCCAAAGCGGCAATGTTGGACATTGCCAGAAGCATGATTACATGCTCATAGTCCTGTTCAAAGCTCACCGAGAAAAAAAGCAGGGGGAAATCGGCAAGCGGTCTGTTTGATTCAAGAGAAAGAGGTTTGCCGCCTGATTCAGGCAGAAAAAACCTTTCGGCTACAATGGCGTCATTTTGGTTCAGGAGCTGGTATACAACCTGATAGCCAAGATTGGACATCCCGATCGTATACCTGTGCGGATAGATGAGGGCGATTGGCAGCCTGTTTTTCCATTTTTTTTTAATACTGCCTTTTTCAAGGAGTAAGTATTCCCTGTTGGCGGTAACGGGGACAGCTGTTTTTGTACTCCTTCCCATAAAAACTAAAGCTTTTCCTGAATAATGATTACGCTTACCGGGGCATGGTTGTCAGAAACAATAAATATATGGTTGTACAGTCTGCAACGGGGAATTGATGGGTATTAACATTAGAGGGGAAACCATGAGGCCGCCTGTCTGCCGGCATCCTTCTTTGCCCCTTTGTTGCGCCGCCAGCAACCCGAAAAATGTACATTCGCAGTTCAGATAAGGCACCTCGCCAAGCTGATTTGAATGATGACCGACTCCAGATGGAAAATATTGTTTAAATTGCACCTCTGCCGCTGTATGTGACTATACATATGGTAACCATTATGGGGGAGAAGACAATATAATCACAGACACCTGTAATCCCTTTATGTTAATCGGCAGCCTGCCTTAAATAAGTGGGCGTTTCAAGTTCAGCCTCATTTAAGGTGTTGGGGAAGGGCAGCGACTGCTTTCTGACCAGTCCCGGATTGCGGCGATTCATGGTTTTGGCACCTCTGCCGGCACTGTTCCCTGAAGATATTTTCTGCTCCCTGTCTTCAGCAATGTCACTTTTTTTAGCCTGGGTATTAGCGGTTACAGCTTGCATCGGTCTCTTTATGGTTTCAGCCTCATCCATGCCTATTATGCCGGTGGCTATGACCGTGACCCGTAATTCATCCTTGAGGCTTTCGTCAAAAAGCGCCCCCACGATAATATTCGCTTCTTCATGGGCCTTCTGTGATATAAGGCTTGATGCTTCCATGAATTCATTCATGGTCAGGGAGTCTTCAGAGGCCGAAATGTTGATGAGCACACCCTTGGCACCGTCAATTCCTACATCCTGCAACAATGGATTATCAATGGCGCGTTTTGCTGCCTCTATGGCGCGATTTTCACCGATGCCGACGCCAGCTCCCATAAGGGCTGGACCAACTTCCTTCATAACTGCCTTGAGATCTGCAAAATCGACATTCATGTGCCCCGGAAGGTTTATGAGGTCGGTAATTCCTTTGACAGCCTGCAAAAGGACCTCATCAGCCTTTTTCATCATATCCATGAGCTTGCTGTTTTTCTGCATAATGGTTAAAAGGCGGTCATTCGGAATGGTGATAATGGTATCCACGTGCTTTTTTAATTCTTTCCAGCCTTCTTCAGCCTTCTGCATCCTGGTTTTTGCTTCAAAAAAGAAAGGCTTGGTTACAACTGCAACGGTGAGCGCCCCCAGTTCCTTGCTGACTTTGGCAACCACAGGTGCACCGCCGGTTCCGGAGCCACCTCCCAAGCCGGCCGTTATAAAGACCATATCAGCGCCTTTGAGAACCTCGCGAATCTCTTCAAGACTTTCCAGGGCTGCCTCTTTGCCCCGTTCCGGATCCGCTCCGGCTCCCAGGCCCTTGGTGATCCCGGGACCGAGTTGCAGACACACATCCGCCTTGGAATTTTCCAGGGCCTGCATGTCCGTGTTAGCAGCTATGAATTCAATTCCCTGGAGATTGTTCTCCACCATAGTGTTTACAGCGTTACCGCCACCGCCACCGATGCCGATAACCCTGATTCTGGCCAACGACTCTTCTGCCATTCTAAATTCCATCGTCTTTCCCCCTTCTTGTTGTTATCTGTTTCAAAAAATAATTCTTAAAAATTGTATTTATTTAAATTTTATTAATTTTTTTTATTACAGGTTGTTGCCGAACCAGCCTTTTATTCTGCCGACTACTCCCCCTATGGCTTTTTTGCCGGGCACCCGCCATTTTTTGCCGGAAGCGTTCCTGCTGGCATAGATGACAAGACCTACGCCTGTCGCCTGCTGGGGTGAATTGATACTCTCGGGAGCCTCGTTAATATTGCGGGGGTAGCCGATGCGTACCGGCAAATCGAATATCTGTTCAGCCAGCTCGACAATGTGTTCAAGAAGCGCTGTGCCGCCGCAAATAACAACTCCGGCATTCAGTCTGTCCTTGAAAGCGGAGTCGATCATTTCCTGGTTGAGGATAATCAGCATCTCTTCGATCCGGGGCTCCAGGATCTCACCCATGATACGCTGTTTTACCTTGCGGGGTTTCCGGTCCCCGACAGTGGGAACTTCGATTATTTTATTATTATCTATCATTGCGGTCAGGGCTGAGCCGTAAACATTTTTCAGCCGTTCCGCCTCCTGGAAAGGGGTGCGCAAGCCCACAGACAGGTCATTGGTCAGATTGTTGCCCCCCAGTCCCAGTTCATATGTATGTTTGATTGTGCCACCTGAGAATATGGCCAGATCGGAAGTGCCGCCGCCGATATCAAGCAGGCCGACCCCCAGGTCCATTTCTTCGCGGGAGAGGACTGAATTTGCCGAAGCCAGTGACTCCAGGACGATATCGGCAACTTCAAGGCCGGCCCGGTTGCAGCACATGACGAGGTTATGGATTGAGGTTGTATCGCCGGTAACGATATGGACATTTGTTACCAGCCTGACACCGGTCATGCCCAAGGGATCCTGGATGCCGGTGTGATCATCAACCATGAACTCCTGGGGCAGGACGTGGATGATCTGTTGATTTTGCGAAAAGTTGACGGCCCTGGCCGCATCAATAACACGGTCGATGTCATCCTGCCGTATCTCTCTGTTCTTAATGCCGACTATTCCAGGGCTGTTGAATCCCTTGATGTGGCTTCCGGCAATACCGACACAGACGGTATTAATCTCACAGCCTGCCATTTCTTCAGCCTGCTCGACTGCCATGCGGATGGAGTGGACAGTGCTCTCAATGTTGACGACTACACCCTTTTTTAAACCGATGGATGGATGGGTTCCTATGCCGATAATATCAATCTTGTCCTCAAAAATTTCACCGATGACCGCACATATTTTTGTTGTGCCGACATCAAGACCTACTATCAGTTCGCCACGCTGTTTTTTTTCCATGTTTCCCATCCCAGGTGTTAATTGCCGGGTTCAAAATTTATCGATCCTGCAAAAGTTTCCGTCCGCACCTCCATCACA
>JAWVYE010000037.1:0-8851 GCA_033722905.1 Desulfobulbales bacterium | reverse complement strand
TTGCCACCACGGAGTTGCATAAGATCCCCATAACCATCCTTTCCCGCTGTCAGCGTTACGAACTCAAGAAGGTGGCATCCAGGGACCTGTTTGAATTTTTCAGCAGAATCGCCAAAGAGGAGAAAGTCAGAATATCGGACTGGGCCCTGAACATTATTGTCAGGGAAGCAGGGGGCAGTGTCAGGGATGGACTTAGCCTGCTGGATCAGATTTTATCCTTTGGCGGAGAAGAGATATCCGATGAGGATGTGGTCCAGGTCCTCGGGCTGGTTGACAGTCAGGTGATCAGTTCCATGGCTGCGGCGATATTGGAAGGTGATCTTGCCACAGGCCTGAAAATTCTTGACGAAACTTCATCTTACGGGGTTGATCTGAAGAGGCTTGCCAATGACCTGCTCTATTACTTCAGGGCCCTGGTAATATGCAGAATAAGCGACCAGCCTGAAAAGCTTCTTGATATTCCGGATCAGGAATTTGCCGAAATGCGTGCGACTGCCGCCCAACATTCGGCCGAGACCCTGCAGCTCTATTTTAACATGCTGCTGAAAGGCACTGAGGAAATGCAGTATTCCACCCATCCACGCCTTGCTTTTGAAATGGCGCTGATCAGGTCTGCAGAAGCAGGAAATGTGGTGCCGGTGGCAGAGCTTATTGGCAGACTTGAAGCACTGCAGCCCGGAGAAATTGCCGCGCCGCCAAAAAAAGAGACGGTTTCCCGTACGCCGGCGCCAAAGCCTGTTGCCAGAAAGAAAGCTAAAAGCGTGCCGGCGGAACAAACAGGTAACGCTGCTGTCAGCCCAGTGCCCGGCAAGCAGAAAAATAAGGGTGCCAGAGACAGCAAAGTCAAGGAACCACCTGAAAAAAAACCAGTTAAGCCGGCAGCGCAAAAATCCTCTGAACATAATGTTTCAGAAGATATTTCCCAGCCTCCTACTAAGGATGTGCGGAAAAATTGGGATGAATTCATTGAATATGTCATGGACAGAAAGAAATGGATGGCCCATACCCTGCGCCTCTGCGCAACTGTACGCGAGGAAGACTCGGATCTGCAGTTAAAATTTGATGACCCATCTGATTGCAAGATGCTGCAGACCAAGGAAAACATAAAATTTTTAACTGAGTTCTCCCAGGATTTCTTCCAGAAGGAATTTAAGGTTGTCATCAAGGTCTGGGGGGATGACTCCGAGGGGGTTCCTGATCACGACACCATTGGGCCGCAAGAAGAGAGGCGTGCCCTTGCCAATGACCCCCTGGTGCAAATGGCCACTGATGTTCTCGGGGGCAGGGTGGTGAATATCAGAACAGGGCCGCGAAGCAGGTAAGTAGCCGAATCCCGGCAATATAGTTACATTGCTGGTGATGGTTTGCAGGTTTTTAGAGGTGATGTGGCGATAATGCAACGGGCCCGGTCGGTTTGAACTCTTTAATTGCTTGAAAATACAGAGGATTTGTTGACATGGATATGAATGACATCATGAAGCAGGCCCAACAGATGCAGCAGAAGTTGAGCCAGGTACAGAATGAGCTTGCCGCCAGGACTGTCACCGCTTCTGTTGGCGGCGGTATGGTTTCGGTAACAGTGAACGGCAAGAATGAACTTTTGGCAATCAATATAGATAAAGAAGTCATCAACCCTGAAGACCAGACTATGCTGCAGGATCTTATTGTCTCCGCCGTCAATGAAGGTATCAGGAAAGCCCAGGATATGGCCCAGTCAGAGATGCGGAAAATAACAGGCGGCATGAATATCCCGGGAATTTTTTAATATCTGGAGTGTGATGATGCAGGTTGTGCCTCCAGCCCTGGAAAGATTAATAGAGGATTTAACCAGACTGCCCGGCATCGGCAAAAAAACAGCTAGCCGGCTTGCCATGCATATAATGCACAGTCCTGCCGAGGAAGCGCGATCCCTTGCTGCCGACCTGGCCGCATTGCATACAGCCGTCAAGCTCTGCTCCGGCTGCTTTGTTTTCTCTGAAACCGACCCGTGTAAGATCTGTTCCGATCCGGCCCGCAACAACAAGGTGGTTTGTGTTGTCGAAGGACCGGATGACCTTTTAGCCGTTGAAAAAACCGGCGCCTTTCACGGGGTTTACCATATTCTCCATGGCGTCCTGGCGCCCATGGACGGCATAGGTCCTGAAGAGATCAAGATAAATGAACTGGTCGAGCGCATCCGGCGGCAGAAAATATCGGAAGTCTTAATTGCCACCAGTTCAACAGTTCCCGGGGAAGCCACGGCATCTTATCTTGGCAGGATTCTGGAACAGGAACCGGTGAAGGTTACCAGGCTTGCCTGCGGCATTCCCATGGGCATGGATATAAAATATGCCGATGAAGTGACCCTGGCCAGAGCCATCGAAACACGCCGGGAATCTAAGTGATTTATTTTGCATGTTTATGTTATATTTCCTTGACAGGAAAGGCAATTGCTGGTAATTGGTTTGCGTTTTGACCGTCCCGATTAAATTTCTAACAATCGGTTTGTTTTTTGAGAAAAAATTACCGGCAGTTTTGGTCTACTATGTAGGCGCGTAGCTCAGCGGGAGAGCGCTTCCCTGACGCGGAAGAAGTCGGCGGTTCGAAACCGCCCGCGCCTACCATGCTATATTTGACGGTAGTTATAAGTTTAGGCTTCGCTGTGGGTGATAACCACAAAGGCTTGTACCCGGCGAAGCCTTCTTGCTTCTGAACCGGGAATGCGGCGATTCAGGAAAGCCTCCGGGCAAGACAGAAAATATTGATAATTGCTGAGCTGTGAACGATACAAGGTGTATGTAAAAAATGTCTGATGTAACTGTTATACTTCCGGAAGGAGAAGCCAAGCGGTTTGGCAACGAAGTTTCTGTGGCTGATGCGCTCGCTGAGATGCTTTCCAACAAACAGCGAAAACAGACTGTTGCAGCCGGTCTGGGCGATAGCCTGGTTGACCTTTCAGAGAGCCTTGGCAACCTGGGCCAGGAGAAAATTGAGCTGCGTCCCATAGTGATCTCCAGTGATGAGGGGCTTGATATTCTGCGGCACAGCACCGCGCATCTCATGGCCAAGGCGGTTGTCGACCTCTACGGCCCCGACGTGAAAGTTGCCATCGGGCCGTCTATTGAAGACGGATTTTACTATGATTTTGACCGGGATATTCCATTTACACCCGAAGATTTTGAAAGCATAGAAGCAAAAATGCAGGAAACCGTAAAGAGCGGTATTCCTTTTGAAAGAAAGGTTGTTGCAAAGGCAGAGGCAATAAAGCTTTTTGAGGAAAAAGACGAGACTTACAAGGTTGAACTTCTCAAGGAAATTGAAGGTGATACGGTGAGTCTGTACCAGCTTGATAATTTTGTTGATCTCTGCCGCGGTCCCCATGTGCCCAACAGCAGCTGGCTGCAGGTTTTTAAATTAATCAAGGTTGCCGGGGCATACTGGCGGGGTGACGAGCATAACCCAATGCTGCAACGGTTATACGGCACCGCATTCGCTGATAAGAAAAAACTGAAAAAATACCTGCATGACCTGGAGGAAGCCAGGAAGCGCGACCATAGAAAGCTTGGCAAAGAGCTGGGCCTTTTTACCATCAATGATCAGGTCGGCCCCGGTCTAATTCTCTGGCAGCCCAAAGGGGCTTTGCTGCGCAGGCTGATAGAGGATTACTGGAAGGATGAGCACTATAAACATGATTATGAATTGCTCTATACCCCGCACATAGCCAGGCTAGACCTCTGGAAAACAAGCGGGCACCTTGATTTTTACAGCGAGAATATGTATTCCTCCATGAGTATTGATGATGTACAGTATCAGCTCAAACCGATGAACTGCCCGTTCCATATCGGTATATACAAATCACAGATGCGCAGCTACCGGGAGTTTCCCTTGCGCTGGTGCGAGTTGGGGACGGTTTATCGCTATGAAAGAACAGGTGTACTGCACGGACTTTTGCGGGTCAGGGGTTTCACCCAGGACGATGCCCATATATTCTGCCGGCCCGATCAGCTGGAGGAAGAGATATTTAATATTCTCGACCTGAATTTGAATATTCTCGAAACCTTCGGCTTTGACCGTTATGATATTTACCTGTCGACCAGGCCTGAAAAATATGTGGGCAGTGATGACCATTGGCAGAAGGCCACCGACGCCCTGAAGCAGGCTTTGGAGAAAAGAGGGCTTTCTTATGAAATTGATCCGGGGGAGGGGGTGTTTTACGGCCCGAAAATTGATATAAAGATTAAGGACGTACTGGGGCGCTCCTGGCAGTGCTCCACCATACAGGTGGATTTCAACCTGCCGGAACGATTCGAGGTCAGCTATATCGGCGAGGACGGTAAGGAGCATCAGCCGATTATGATCCACCGGGCACTGATGGGTTCCCTGGAGCGTTTCATCGGTGTTCTCATTGAAAATTATGCAGGGGCCTTTCCCTTATGGCTGGCGCCGGTGCAGGCCCGCATCATGAATATTACCGATGCCCAGAGTGACTACTGCCGGAACGTTTACCTGGAGTTGCGGCGGGCCGGGGTCAGGATAGAAAAGGACCTGCGGAATGAAAAACTTAATTATAAGATTCGGGAAGCACAGCTGGCAAAAATTCCATATATGCTGGTAATCGGTGACCGCGAAGCAGAATCATATACTGTGACGGTGCGGGAGAGAAGCGGCAAGAACCTACCGCCCATGAGTGTTGAGGATTTTGCCGCAAAAATAAACGATGAATGCAGGGCAATGCTCGTGTAGACCATATGAATAACCGGGCAATATATTTTTTACTAACAATAAAATAAGGAGGTTTGGTATTAAAAGGAGAAGCAGTAAACCGGTTAGTAAACGTGAAGCGAAAGTCAGGCTTAATGAAGATATCCGGCACGATCAGGTACGTTTGATCGGTGCCGACGGTACGCAACTGGGCGTTATGTCCAGCAGGGACGCCCTGGCAAAGGCCTATGAAGAAGGGCTTGATCTTGTCGAGGTCTCTGATAGTTCGGATCCGCCTGTATGCAGGATTATGAATTATGACAAGTACCGTTATGAGCAGAGTAAAAAGCAGGCAGAAGCCCGTAAACGCCAGACTGTTGTTGAGGTTAAGGAAATAAAGTTCAGACCCAAAACAGAAGAACATGACCTGAATTTCAAGATCAAGAACATCAAGAAATTTCTGGCAAATAAAAACAAGGTGAAAATCACCCTGCGTTTCCGGGGTAGAGAAATTGTCTATGCCCAGAGCCAGGGTGTTGAAGTGCTGAATAAAATCGCGGAAGCGCTGAGTGAAGAGGCAACAATTGTCCAGCACCCCACTATGGAGGGCAGGCAAATGGTTATGTTTGTCGTGCCCAAAAGTTGATGTGTTTGTTAATCGGCTTCAAAGAAACAGCGCCTACTGGTAAAATTAAGAGATTATAATAGATATACGTGTCCGCATCGTGCATTATACGATGCCGACAAAAGTTAAGGGAATATTTCAGATCTTATGGTTGTAAGTATGAGCATGGGATAATAGGTTAAAAATTAATATAGTTGAATATTGTTATAGATTTCAGGAGAGTTTTATCATGCCGAAAATGAAAACAAATCGCGGTGCGGCCAAGCGTTTCAAGGCTACCGGTTCAGGGAAAATCGTGAGGAATAAAGCCTTTGCCAGCCACATCCTTACCAAGAAAACGACGAAGAGAAAACGGGGCCTGAGAAAATCAGGCCTGGTTGATGAGACAAATGTCAAGGCGATCAAGAGAATTCTGCCCTATATTTAGATTGCTGTTGTCAATAAATATAAGAAACAAAACGAGGTATATACATGGCACGTGTTACACGCGGCTTCAAAGCACGCCGCAGAAGAAAAAAAGTTCTGAAATTAGCCAAGGGTTACCGGGGCGGCCGCCATCGCCTGTACAGAACAGCAACTGAAGCTGTTGACAGGGCGCTCAGTTACGCATACCGGGATCGCAGGAATAAGAAACGTGATTTCCGCAGACTGTGGATAACCCGCATCAGTGCTGCAGCCAAAATGAACGGCACCAGTTACAGCAAGTTGATGGGTGGTTTAAAAAAGGCAAACGTGGAACTGGATCGTAAGATTCTCTCCAATATGGCCATACTTGATCCAAATGGTTTCGCACAGGTGGTCAAGCTTGCTGTTCAGTAAGCAATTGACCTGCTGATTACTGTTATGGAGCAAGAGTTACGCCAACTCCAGACTGAAGCAGAAGCCAATCTCTCGGTTCTCGAAAACCTGGAGGACCTGGAGGAACTCCGTGTCCGCTACCTGGGACGCAAAGGGCTGTTTACGGGCCTTTTGCGGCAATTGGGCCAGGTGTCTGCTGCAGAACGTCCGCGGTTGGGAAAACTGGCCAATGAGATCAAGGCGGAGCTGGAGCAGAAGTTAGCTGCCAAAAAATCCGAACTGGCCGGCAGCCCTGCCGCGGCAGGCGAAAAAGGCGATGATCTGAGCCTGCCGGGACGCCTGACACCTGCCGGACGCCTGCACCCGGTGACCCAGATCATGGACGAGGTCTGTGCGATTTTTGTCGATCTTGGTTTTGCCGTTGCCGAAGGCCCTGATGTAGAACTTGATTTCTACAATTTTGAGGCCCTCAATATCCCGCAGCATCATCCTGCCCGGGACATGCATGATACTTTTTACATTAATGACTCCATCCTGCTGCGCACCCATACGTCGCCAATGCAGATCCGTGCCATGGAGAAAGAAAAACCGCCCCTGCGGATTATAGCTCCGGGAAAGGTCTATCGCTGTGACTCAGATATTACCCACACCCCGATGTTTCACCAGGTTGAAGGTTTCCTGGTTGACCGCAAGGTATCCTTTGCCGACCTGAAGGGGGTTCTCACCGTATTCTGCCAGAAGATGTTCAACCAGGCTGATATCAGGCTGCGATTCAGGCCGAGCTTTTTCCCGTTCACCGAACCAAGTGCCGAGGTTGATATCGGCTGTGTTATCTGCCGGGGGGAAGGGTGCCGGGTCTGCAAACAGACCGGCTGGCTTGAAATACTCGGCGCCGGCATGATCGATCCTGAAGTCTTTAAAATGGTCGATTATGACCCTGAGGAATTCACCGGGTTTGCCTTCGGGCTTGGCATGGAAAGAATTGCCATGCTCAAATACGGCATTGACGATATACGATTGTTTTATGAAAATGACCTGCGCTTCCTGAATCAATTCTGATGCAGGCGTAGCAGACTGACTGCCGAGCTTACGCATCGAATTCAGAGGGGCCTGACGGTCAGGAACCTGACGCGATAACAGGGCACCGGGACGGGGCGAAAAAACCGGTGGAGGTTTTTCAGCAGCTGGCAGCAGGAATGGTAGTGGAAATTATTACAAAAAGAAGCCGGGAACCATTTCCCGGTGAAACAACTATGTTTATACGAACTGAATACAAATGAAATTCACCCTGAACTGGTTAAAGGAATATACAAAGATTGATCTGCCCGTTGAAGCGGTGGCCGACAAATTGACCATGCTCGGGCTTGAGGTGGATAATGTAACTGAATTGTACCCTGGCCTGGATGGTGTAAAAGTTGCGAAGATAGTTGCCGTCAGGCCCCACCCGGATGCAGACCGCTTGTCCTTGTGTGATGTTACTGTCGGCGGGGAGGTTTTCCAGGTGGTATGCGGGGCTCCCAATGCCAAAACCGGCCTCCTGACAGCCATCGCCCTGCCGGGGACCACCATTTCCGGCATGCAGGTAAAAAAAGCCGCGATCAGGGGCCAGGAGTCATCCGGCATGCTCTGCTCGGAAAAAGATCTCGGCATTAGTGAAGATCATACGGGTATTATGGAATTGCCTGATGATACCGGTCCGGGGCAGTTTCTTGCTGAAGCCCTTTCCTTGAGGGATACCCTGATTGAGGTTGATCTCACACCAAACCGGCCCGATTGTACCAGCGTCATAGGAATTGCCAGGGAAGTGGCAGGCTTTACCGGCGGGAAACTAAACCTGCCCGTTACAAATGAGCTGCCCGAACTGACTGGTGCCGGGGTTCCGTTCTCTGTAGAAGTCCTGGACCCTGAAGATTGTCCGCGCTACGCGGCCAGGCTTTTGAAAAATGTTACCATCGGGCCCTCACCATGGTGGCTGCGCAAAAGGCTTCTTTCAGTCGGCCTCAGGCCCATCAACAATGTTGTGGATATTACCAATCTGGTCATGCTGGAATACGGTCAGCCGCTGCATGCCTTTGATTTTCACCGGTTGGCCGGCGGCAGTATCATTGTCCGCAGAGCCCGGGCCGGTGAAACAATTGTGACACTGGATGGCGAGAAAAGGGACCTTGACGAGAAGATGCTTCTAATCTGTGACGCTGAAAAGCCTGTTGCGGTTGCCGGTGTCATGGGTGGCGAGAATTCCGAGGTCATTGAGAGCACCAGGGATATCCTCCTTGAAAGCGCCTGCTTTAACCCGCTCAGCATCCGCAGGACTGCCAGGCGCCTGAACCTGGGCACCGAGGCCTCATACAGATTTGAGAGGGGTGTTGATCCGGAAGTTGCACCCAGGGCCATGGAGCGGGCTGTAGATCTCCTGGCTGAGATAACCGGCGCCGAGGTGGTTGCCAACGGTTATGACTGTGTCGCCGGCATTGCGCCGAGGGAAGCGATTACTTTACGCGTCAGCCGCACCAATGATCTTTTAGGGTTAAAGCTCGACGCCGCAGAAGTCAGCAGCTGTCTTGAAAGTATAGAACTGATGAGCGAAAGAATTGATGCTGACACGCTGCTGGTTACCCCGCCCAGCTTCCGTATCGACCTGGAAAGGGAAGTTGACCTGATAGAGGAAATCGCCAGACTGCAGGGATACAACGAAATCCCAACGACCATGCCGATTGTGCCCATGAGTTTTCCCGAACAGCAGCAGGG
>JAWVYE010000036.1:0-8861 GCA_033722905.1 Desulfobulbales bacterium | reverse complement strand
GAAAAAAACTCTTCTTCTCGACCCGATTTTCTTCAACTGGTGTAAATCTTTTTCAAAGTTCACCAGGGCCTGTTCATTGTTGCCGCGCATGAAGTCAAGGCAGCCCGCCATGCCACTGGCCACAAAGGATTGCGGGTTTACCCCGATAAGCTCTTCAACCTCTGCTGTTTTGCCCCGCCATAGGAGAAAACCTGCAAGCAGCCGGTGAAAGGGAAGTCTTTCTTCCTCAGGCACGCTCTGCAGGGCTTCCTCACTTTTCAGGTATGAAAAAGGCATTTCGAGCAGAGCAAGGTAATGCAGAGAAAAATTCTTCAGCTGACTCAAAATATAGAACTGCAGAGAGGGGGCGAGCCTTCTCAGCCACTCCGGGTCAAACGGGTTATTACAGAAACGCACTGCCGGAAAGAATCTGACCACCTCATCTTCACATTGTTTCTCGAGGAGAAGTTGCATGTTTTCCAGCTGCGCCATGTCGCCGGCATACAAGCCAATCCTGTATTGCCGCATTGTCCGCAGGCAGCGCTGCGGCCACTTAGACTGATATTGCGAGAATGGTATCTCAGCCTGGACCGCTGCGGCCATATTTGCAAAAGTCCCTGCTGCAACCGCATCCCTGCTGGCCAGCTCAACAAGTTCATCGGCACAGCGGCACTTATTATCAAGCACCTCTATCTCCTGCAGTCTGCGGATAAAAGGACCAATGGTTGCCGGTGTCAGCCATTCACCCCTGGGGCCTGTTATACGGGCCCGGCGCAGGCAATTGCAGATAGTGATACGGTTTACCGGTTCATAGATGATGGCAATAAGCTGAACAAGTAACCTTTCAAAAGATGATATGGTTTGATAGGCAGCAATAGTGCTTACTGCCCCTGTCCTGTCTGCTTTGGAAATCATGGAAATATCAGGCGTTGCATTAAATGCGGCCTTCCGTATATAAATTAACAGACCCCGGACCTTTAATCTGCGGGCGGAGAATTAAAATACATAACTATACTCTCAACCAGGTCCGGTATTGTATACTTTGCCGGCTGCACATCTATATGCAAACCATATTGCGCCGCGGTAGCCGCTGTTATAGGCCCGATGGCGGCAACTGCCACTCCCGACATGAGACGCTGCAGTTCAGCCGGCGTGGCAATATCGAGAAGTGTGACAAAATTCTTAACGGTCGATGAACTGGTAAATGTCACCATGTCAACGCTTTTATCCTGTAAAGCTTTGCGGATGTCCTTTTTTAACTCCTCACCTTCACTGCTTGTCGGCAACACGTTCTGATATACAGGGGCAATAGTGACATCGGCACCGGCATCTGCCAATGACTCCGTCAGCACCTCTCTTGCTTTCAGGGCCCTGGGAAGCAGGACCCGCTGGCCTTTTACGCCGGTCTTGATCATGGCATCGGCCAGGCCGTCACCGGTAAATTTTTCCGGCAGCAGATCAATTTTAATACCCCTGGCGGCTAAAGCTTCGGCCGTTACCCTGCCGACTGCAGCTATCTTTTGACCCTTAAGGTCCCGGACATCCTTAGCGACCGCAAACAACCGCTTAAAAAAATAATCAACTGCATTGATGGAGGTGAATACGAGCCAGTGGTACATTTCAATTTCTGCCAGGGCCTGGTCCAAAACCTCATATGATGCTACAGGCTCAAGGGCAATGGTCGGGTATTCAAGGCATTCCGCCCCATAATTCTCCAGAAGGTTTACCAGTTCACTGGCCTGATCGCGCGTCCGGGTGACCACCACCCGCTTGCTGAACAGGGGCCTTTTTTCATACCAGTTAATGGTATCCCGCAAATTGACAACCTCACCGATCACCACAAGCGAGGGGGGCTTGATGTTGTTCTTTTTCACGACCTCGGCGATATTTTCCAGGTTGCCTACAACGGTCCGCTGTTCAGAGGTTGAAGCCCAGCGCACAACGGCAACCGGCGTCCGGGGGTCGCGTCCATGGCTGATTATCTTTGCCGTGATGGACTCCAGATTCTTAATGCCCATGTACACCACAATGGTACCGACACCTGTGGCCAGCTTATCCCAGGCTACCCTGCTGTCCGGCTTTGTCGGGTCCTCATGGCCGGTGACAAAAGCCACGGTGGAGGTATGTTTCCTGTGGGTGATGGGAATGCCGGCATACGTTGCCGCTGCAGTGGCCGATGTTACCCCCGGCACCACCTCAAAAGGGATGCCGGCTTTGACCAACTCCTCTATCTCTTCGCCGCCGCGCCCGAAAATAAAGGGGTCGCCCCCTTTCAGCCTGACAACCCTGCGGCCTGACAAGGCCCTGTCAATAAGCAGTTGGTTAATTTCATCCTGGGTATGGGTATGTTTGACACCGCCCCGCTTGCCGGCATATATGAACTCGGCCCCCCTGGGGACATATTTGAGAAGCTTGCTGCTGGCAAGATAATCGTAAATTACGACTTCAGCCCTTTCCAGCAACTGCTTGCCGCGTATCGTGATAAGCCCGGGATCACCGGGCCCGGCCCCCACGAGATATACCATTGGAGAAGAATTCTTATTATTTGCTTTGCTCTCCGGAGAAATGGAGTGGCTATCCCGGGCAGTTTCTTTCCGCTCTCCCCTCATTCCTGGCCATAAACCTCAGCAAGTATCTCTCTGCCGCCCATATCAAGAAGCCTGTTGGCAAGCTGGAGGCCGATATCCTGAGCCTTATCCTCGGGGCCGGCATGTGAATCCTTCAGCACCACCTTGCCGTCAACCGATGCAACCAGCCCCGTCAGCTCCACCTGGCCGCCATCCACTTCAGCAAAAGCGCCTATGGGCACCTGGCAGCCCCCTTCAAGCCGAAGGAGAAATGCCCGTTCCGCCGTAACTGCAATAGTAGTTTTCACATCGTTGAGAAATGAAAGGCCGGCCAGCAGTTCTGCATCATCCTTGCGCAATTCGATGCCGAGGGCTCCCTGGCCGACGGCGGGCAGCATCTCTTTGGCAGAGAAATAACCCGTGGCCCTGGCGCTCATGCCCAGGCGATTCAAACCTGCGGCAGCCAGAATAATTGCCTGGAATTGCCCTTCATCGAGCTTACGCATTCTCGTATCCAGGTTGCCGCGCAGATCAACAATGTCAAGATCAGGGCGCAGGGCGGCCAACTGGGACCGGCGCCGCAGGCTGCTGGTGCCGACAGTAGCACCCTGGGGCAGGTCAGCGAGTGAGGTGTACTTGCTGGAGATAAACGCATCATGTGGATTTTCCCGCGCCGGGATAATGCCTAAATGGAGTTCGTCCGGCAGCTCAGAGGGCACATCCTTCATACTGTGGACTGCCAGGTCCACCTCTTTGCGGAGCAGGGCCTCTTCAATCTCCTTGACGAACAGCCCTTTGCCGCCAACCTTGGCTAAAGGAACATCGAGAATTTTGTCTCCCTTGGTAATGATCCTGACCAGTTCCACGGAAACCCCCGGGTGTTCGGCTTCGATCTGGTTCTTGACCCAGGTGGACTGGGTTGTGGCCAGAAGGCTGCCGCGGGTACCTATCTTTATATGCTTTCTCATGCGTGAAATCCTTTCTTCTTTATTGGCGCTTTACCATTTCAGGCTGACACCGGGCCGCCGGCCGCTGCTGATTAATGGCATGAACTACAATTTGAGCTGGAACAGCCGGCACAGCCGGAACCGCTCCCCGCCCCCCCGGATGCTGAAGATTCACCTGAACTCCGGTGCGCGAAAACAGACATCTGCTTTTGCAAATCTTCGCTTTTGCATGCGGGACAACGGGGTTTACCGCTTCCCATGACAAGAACTTCAAATTCCTTACCGCAGGAACGGCAGATAAAGTCAAATAAAGGCATCAGCTTTTCTCCCGATTGAAGTTTTTATTATCTGACAATTGCATATCAAGACCTCCGCCATGGGGATATGCCTTTAACAATGCCATGATCATTGACCATCCGGCAGTATATTCCTATTTGGGAAGTATCGTCAAGTTTTAGAGGTAAATCAATTTTTCTAAAACTTTTTAATCAAGTGGGCAAAGTGTACTGATATTAACAAAAAAATAGTAATATCAAATAATTAACAAATTCATAATGACTTGCCCCTTCGGGCCCGGCAATGAATCGTCTTCGCCGGGTGATAAGAAAAGTACAGCCTGTTGATTGAACCGCCTGCCGGAACAACAGCAGGCAGAACATAAGGACCGCAGCATGCATTCAAGGGATATTCTATGCCATGGGATAAAAAAACGCGGCGGAATAGTGTGTTCCGCCGCGTCTTTAATCATTCCTGCAATTAGTGTGCTAAAGCTGACTCATAATGGCGTCGGAAACTTCCTGGATGGATGGCGTACCATCCACTGAAATGACCTTTGGTCCGTCAAGCTGCTTGAAAAAATTTACTGCCGCCATGGTGCCCGTGACGTCATCGTAGTAAATGTCATGGCGCTTGTCTATGGCAGCATCATCCTGGTCATCAGGCCTTGTTTTCAGGTCACCGCCGCAGACCCGGCAGACAATTTTGCCCTCTTTTTCCACCGGTTTGATGGCATCAAAGGCAATGTGGTTTGGGTGATTATTATCATTGACACAGAGGCGGCGGCCGGTAATGCGCAGCTTGGCGACTTCCCTGTCCAGGATGATCTCGATGACATAATCCAGCTTCATGCCGGCTTCATCCAGGGCTTTAGCGAGGGTCTCCGCCTGCACCTTATTGCGCGGAAATCCGTCAAGCAGCCAGCCCTGCTTGCAGTCATCCTCTTTCAACCTGTCAAGGATCATGGGAATGGTTATGTCATCAGGTACCAGGTCACCCCTGTCGATATATTCCTTGGCCTTGATGCCAAGTTCAGTGTTGCCGCCGATATTTTTCCGGAAAATGGCCCCGGATTCGATATGGGGCATATTATATTTTTTCTGGACAATGGCGCCCTGGGTGCCCTTGCCGCTTCCATTGGGTCCAAATACCAAGATGTTCATCTGCTGCTCCTTTTTAATTAATTGATCTGTAAACAAAAACGCCCTAACAACCTAAAATACAACCATATACAAAACAAAAAAGAACTGAAGCGTCATTCATTTTTTTAAGAGGCCACTATATACCATATGAAATTTGATGCAAATAAAATCTTTGTTCAGCTTTAAAAGCCGGGCTGACGGTACATAACTTTTGACATCAGCGTGTAAAGAAGTTATTTCTTGTACCCTTGCAAAGAATAATTATATTTAGCCCTACGGAAACGTTCTTTGCTGACCGCAAAAATAAATATATATGATATCAGGAGCTCTTGTATGCAGGAAATAAAAATCGGCTTAATCGGTTTCGGCACCGTGGGCAGCGGCCTGGCCCAGGTTCTTTACGAACAGCGGCACAGGCTTGAAAAAAGAGTAGGGGCATCTATACGACTGACCAAAGTTGCCGATATCATGGTGGAATCCCTGCCGGATCATATTGCCCGGGACGGCAAGGTATTACTCACCAAGGATGCCGACGATATATTCACCGATCCGGAAATCAGCATTGTGGTCGAGCTTATTGGCGGTATCGAACCGGCCAAATCCTTTATATTAAAAGCGATTGAGCATGGCAAGCATGTTGTCACCGCCAACAAGGCACTGCTTTCACTGCATGGCAGGGAAATATTTGCCGCTGCGACAGAGAAAGGTGTCGAGGTTGGATTTGAGGCCAGCGTCGGCGGCGGCATTCCTGTAATAAAGTCCCTCAAGGAAGGACTGGTTGCCAACAGAGTTCTCTCCATCATGGGAATTATGAACGGAACCGCGAACTATATTCTTACCCAGATGACCGACCATGCCACACCATTTGAAACAGTGCTCAGGGATGCCCAGGAAAAAGGCTTTGCCGAGGCTGATCCGACCTATGACGTTGAGGGCATTGATACAGCCCATAAGCTGGTCATTCTTATGACCATTGCCTATGGCACGCACATACACCTTGACCAGGTTACCACCGAAGGAATCTCCAGCATAGAGCCCATAGATATTGATTTTGCCAGGGAGTTCGGCTACCGCATCAAGCTGCTTGCCATCAGCCGCAACCACGGCGACCACGTCGAGGCCAGGGTCCATCCGACCATGGTCCCGGAAAAACATCTGCTGGCAAATATCAACGGGGCTTACAATGCCATCCATTTTAAAGGTGATATGGTTGGCAATGTTGTGCTCTACGGCCTCGGGGCAGGCATGATGCCGACCGGCAGCGCCGTTGTCGCAGATATTGTTGATATCGCCAGGGATATCCTGACTGATTCAGTCCAGCGTGTGCCTTCTCTCTCCTATCTGCCGGCCCATTTCACCGAAAGGGGCATCACCCCCTTGGAGGAGTTGCGCTGTCCTTACTATTTCAGGATGACCGCCCAGGATAAGCCCGGGGTGCTTTCAACCATATCAGGTATCCTGGGAAAACATTCCATAAGCATCGAATCGGTCATCCAGAAAGGCAGGGGACATAAAGAGGCGGTGCCCCTGGTCATCCTGACCCATGAAGCCGGAGAGGCCGCTGTCCAGCAGGCGGTTGCTGAAATAGATGCCCTGGATATTGTAATGGACAAAACCGTTAAGATCCGGATCCTGGCGAACAATGACGAAGATTAATAAACAAGGGTCCAGGGGGTCGAGGGTTCAAGGCGTCAAGGGCTCAAGGCGCAGGGCACAGGGCGCAGGGCGCCAGGAAAAAGAAACTACAATTTAATAAATTAAAATTCGAAATTCAATATTTGGTGCGTTTGAAACTTTAGCTCACTTTAGACACTTTTTATAACATGAAATACATAATCCTGGTAGGTGACGGCATGGGTGATCTGCCCCTCTCGGAACTGGGGGCCAGAACACCCCTTGAGGCTGCAGATACACCGACCATGGACAGCCTCTGCCGCAATGGTGAACTGTTCCGGCTCCAGACCATACCGGACGGTATGCCGCCGGGCAGTGATATTGCCAACCTGTCCCTCCTTGGCTATGAGCCCCAGGACTTCTATACCGGCCGCGCCCCGCTTGAGGCAGCCAGTATGGGAGTCGAACTCACTGAGGGTGAGACCGCCTATCGCTGCAACCTGGTGAACCTGGAGAAGAAAGACTCCGATTCGTTGATAATGGTTGATTTCAGCGCCGGGCATATCCCGACCACTGAGTCAAGTATACTGGTCAATGATCTCCAGGAAAAACTGGGATCAGACCTGTTCCATTTCTATCCGGGTATCAGCTACCGGCACCTGATGACAGCCAAAAACAGCCTGGCCGGCCTGGCGACCGTACCGCCCCATGACTACATAGGAAAAAACGTCGCCCGCTACTGGAAACACTATCTGCAGTACCCTGAACTGCAGCGTATGCTGGAAGCAGCCGGCCTGCTCCTGGAAAATCACCCTGTCAATAAGCAGCGGCTCCGGAAAGGAGAGCTGCCGGCAAATTGCATCTGGTTGTGGGGAGAAGGCAAGGCCCCTGACATGCCGACCCTGGAGGCGCAATACGGCCTGAGCGGGAGCCTGATCTCGGCCGTTGACCTGCTCAAGGGCATAGGGATTTACGGGGGCCTGAATATTATTAATGTTGCCGGCGCGACCGGCTACCTGGACACGAATTATGCGGGCAAGGCAGCGGCGGCCCTGGAAACACTGGACCGTCAGGATTTTGTCTTTGTCCATGTCGAGGCGCCGGATGAGGCCGGGCACCAGGGCAGTATACCTGACAAGATCCGTGCCATTGAGGATTTTGACGCCAAAATCGTAAAACCGATCCTTGAAGGATTGCAGGCGGCCCAGGACAGGCACGATTTTCGCCTGGTGGTCTGCATGGATCACCTGACCCCCATCAGCATCAGGACCCACACCGACCAGCCGGTACCCGTACTGCTCTTTGATTCCCGCCAGGATGGTGCAAAGAGCGGGCTCGCCTATACAGAAAAAAACGGCGAAACGACGGGCGTCCTTCTCACAAGCGGCAGGGAATTCTTTCATAAACTGCTGCAAAAGGACAGGGTGAAGCCGTGAACCTGGCCATGCGCGAACCTGTTCACAGCTATACCTGCAGGGTGCTCTACGGGGATACGGACGCTGCCGGGATCGTATACTATGCCAATTACCTGCGCTACTTTGAAAGGGGCAGGACCGAATACATGCGGGACCTGGTCCTGTCCTATCGGGAGATAGAGGACCAGGGGTTTATTCTGCCAGTCATAGAATGCTATTCCAGGTACAAAGCACCTGCCGCCTACGACGATCTGCTCACCATCGAAACATCACTGGCAGAATATAAAAACGTCTCCTGCCGTTTCAATTACCGTATTTACAGGTCTGACAACGATGACTCACGAACCCTGTTGGCCAAGGGCTATACCGTCCATGCCTCGGTGGACCGTGCCGGTAAACTGACAAAGCTGCCCGCACCGCTTCTTGCTAAACTCAATACAATTTTTGCCGTATCGGTTTAACCGTCCACAGGCCCCTTGACTTTTCTGGTAATTCCTGTAGTATGGTCGGCTCATATGACGCGGGGTGGAGCAGTCCGGTAGCTCGTCGGGCTCATAACCCGAAGGTCGGAGGTTCAAATCCTCCCCCCGCTACCAAGAATACCAAGGGGTTACAGATAAGAAAACTGTAACCCTTTTTTCTTTTCTACCCTATTTCTACCCAAAAGGTTAAATTTTGTTAAACATGAAAGGCAAAAAAAACCCGCCCGCAGGCAGGGTCAATCTATGTCATGGATACCTTGAGAATTTAAGAATTATTCAAGGGTGTAAAGAGATAGCAGTTATCGTCAGTTCGTAAGCTTCCCTAAAACGTAGACATGCCAAAAGTAGAGTTTTCTGGCACAATAGAACCAGGAGGCTCTTATGAAAGGAAGTCGTTTTACAGAAAGCCAGATCGTCGCCATTCTGAAAGAGGCGGATG
>JAWVYE010000035.1:0-9267 GCA_033722905.1 Desulfobulbales bacterium | reverse complement strand
GCCGAGACGCACAATGCCATGACTCTTTCACCGGCGGCATTAAAAGATTTTATTGCCCGCTGTGATGCGCTGCAGGAAAAGATAGACGGACTGGAAGGTACGCAGGGGGCTACTGAAAGAAAAGTGTATACAAAAAGGCTGAAAATGTGCAGAGATCTTTACGATTTTGCCTTGCAATATAAGGATGATGATAAAAACCCCTGATGTTTCCAGTACTGTTAATTATAATTCTATTTTATTTCCCGAGTTCAGTTGCTGCCCAAAATGTTACCGCACCCGAATTTTACGGCGCGGTAACCATGAATAATTATTCTCAGAAGGCCGGTATTGCTCCTGTGGTCTTTGATCACTGGCTTCACAGGGCCAAGTTTACCTGTAGAATCTGCCATATTGATATTGGTTTTGTCATGAAGGCCGAGGCGACGGATATAAATGCAGCCGACAATATAAACGGATATTACTGCGGCTCCTGCCATGACGGGAAAAGGGTAGTGGAAGGCAAAGTTATTTTCGCTGCCTGTGCTCTTAAATATACTGCTGAGGAAGAAAAAAGATGCGTCAAATGCCACAGCTTTGAAAAAAATGCACCACGAGAATACGACTACAAGACTTTCACAGAAGACCTGCCCCGATTGAGCGGTCCTTTAATCGATTGGGAAAAAGCGGAAATTGAAGGAAAAATTAGCCCCATAGACTACCTCGAAGGCATTTCCTTTAAAAGAGACCCCCTGGAAGCGCAAAAAGATTTTACCATCAGGGTGAAAACATGGCGGATAGCCGATGTCATTTTCTCCCACAAAAAACATGTTGCCTGGAACGGATGCGAAGTGTGCCATCCATCGATTTTTCCCAGCACGAAAAAAGGCACGGTGAAATATACAATGGATGACATCATGGAAGGAAAATACTGTGGGGTCTGCCATGTGCCGGTGGCCTTCTCCGTCTGGCTATGCCGCAAGTGCCACAAAAACCCCCAAATGTGATATGGGCCCGAAACATTCCGGCAGAGCAGAACACTTCAATACCCAAATTAAACTCCTCCGGCCCATACCCCCTTAACAAAATCTGCCGCACCAAAAAACCAAAACTCTTCGAAGCTTAGGTGGCATGCGGCAGGCACGACCATTAAAGCAGCGCTGCAAACTCTGACTCAATTTTCTCGATCCGGGCCTGGGTTTCTTCCCAGTCCTCATACAAGCGCGTCAATTTACGCTCCAGCGAGCTGTATTCCCTGCCGCACTCTGCAAATTGATCCTGGTCCTGATAAAGCTGCGGATCTGCCATGAGCTGTTCCAGTTCTTTTTTTCTTGTTTCCAGATTCTCTATTTCCTTTTCAGCCTCCGCTACTTCCTTTTTCAGGGGCGACAGTACTATGCTCTTCTCCTGTCTTATTCTTGCCTGCTCCTGTCTGGCCGCCCTGCCCTTCTGTTTTCCAGGTTTATCTTCTAAAACCTCTTCCTGGTCAGCTTCACCCTCCAGAGTACCGGCAGCACTTTCCTCCTGTATCTTCAGTTTATAGAGGTAATCCTCAATGTTGCCTTCAAAAAGAGTGGCAGCTCCATCCCTGATTTCCAGCACCTTGTTGATGAAACTATTCACAAAATGCCTGTTGTGCGAGACAATGATAATGGTGCCGTCATACTGCTCCATTGCCTTTTGCAGTACTTCCTGCGAACTCATATCAAGGTGGTTTGTAGGCTCGTCAAGTATGAGAAGATTAGCCGGCTGGACAATCATTTTTGCCAGTGCCAGTCTGCTTTTCTCTCCACCTGAAAGCACCTGGACACTCTTGTCGACTTCATCTCCCTTGAACAAAAAAGTCCCGAGCAGGCTGCGTATTTCCGTAACGGTCATATCACCGGCAACTGCAGACAGGGTCTGGAGAGCGGTAAAGCCCGAAATAAGCTCCTGGGCCTGATGTTGACCGAAGTAAGAAATTTTAACATTATGCCCCATTTTCATCTGTCCCCTGTCGTATTTTTCCAGGCCTGCAAGAATCCGCATCAGGGTTGATTTGCCGGCCCCGTTTACCCCGACGACGGCCATTTTGTCTCCCCGCTGCAGTTGAAATGAGATGTTTTGAAAAACCTTTTTATCCTCATAGTGTTTTCCGAGGGACTTAATTTCCAGGGCAAGCCGGCCGCTTGCTGTTGCCGGGGGAAAACGAAAGGCAACCTCCTGCTCTGTTTCAGCCAGTTCAATACGTTCCATGCGGGACAACTGTTTCAGCCTGCTTTGTACCTGCTTGGCCTTGGTTGACTTGGCCCGGAACCGCCGGACAAAACGCATGGTTTGCCTGATCTGGGCCTGCTGGTTGGCATATGCCGCCCTTTCAACCTGCAAACGTATTTCTTTGTCAGAAACATATTTTGAATAGTTTCCCTTGAAGACCGTCAAACGCCCAAGGCTGATCTCCCAGGTAATTGATGTGACCTGGTCAAGAAAAGTCCGGTCGTGGGAGATAATCACCAGGCCGCCGTCATAGGTGAGGAGAAAATTTTCCAGCCAGGTTAATGAATCAAGGTCAAGGTGATTGGTCGGCTCATCAAGCAGAAGCAGGTCGGGTTTGGCAAGCAGCAGTTTGACGAGCATCAGCCGCATCAGCCAGCCGCCGCTTAAGGAACTGCTGGGCTTGTCAAAATCCTGTACACTAAAACCAAGCCCCATGAGCACCTTTTCTATCTGGGACTGCACCCGGAAAATATCAATTCTTTCCAGCCGGTGCTGCAGCTCTCCCTGTTGTTTCAAAAGGTTACTGAATTCCGAATTTTCCGGATCAACCGCGGCCAGCCGGCGGTTAACCTCTTCCAGATCCTGCTGGAGAACAAGCGCCTCAGCAAAAGCGTTTTCAGCCTCCTGGTAAATTGTACGCCCGGTATCAAGAGATGTGGCTTCCTGGGGCAGATAGGCGACACTGAACCTTTTGGGTCTGTTTACCACGCCCGGATCACTTTCTGTAATGCCGCTGATAATTTTCAGCAGGGTCGATTTCCCGGCACCATTGACGCCAACCAGTCCGATGCGGTCATTGTCATTGATCCGGGCCGAGACATTATTAAACAGGTGCTTGTTGCCGTGGCGTATATCAAGATTGTTGATTGTAAGCATACAGTATAATGTGCCGTAAATATCTATGTTCGTTAATTGGACAAACAGCGAGATCTACTCTCGGCAAAACTTCAACTCTCCCTGCAGGAATCTACCCTTTTGCCTGCCCGCAAAGCAAAACAGAATTCCTGGCCTGTTCACTGTCAAAAACAAGCTCTGTGTTTTTCAGGAGGCCAAGGGCTGCCAGCCTCTTCATATTGACATTGTTCTGCCCACGAAAGGCTGATTCATCAGCAGCAGCAATGGAAAGCCTTTTTGCCTGCGTTTTTTTGCTTTTATACAAAACCTTCCTGGCCTTATTAAAGAGACACCTTGATACGACAAGCTCTCCGAAGGAAGGATGGTACGGGCCGGCAACCACCTTTTCTGCAAACTCTTCAGATGGCTGGAGTCCCATGCGTATCACCTTGATGTTGTGTTCTTCAAAGACGGTTTTCATTCTGCAGCATAGCGCTACAGCTTTTGCTAAAGGCAAAAATGCATATTTCCCGTCCAGGTATAATTGCTCCAGACCGCTTCCCTTAATCACCAGGGCCGGGTAAATCCTGACAAAGTGGGGGGCAAGCTCTGCAACTCTTTTTGTTGTTTTCATAAGCCTGGCGGTACTGTCACCCGGCAAACCGCACATTAGCTGAACTCCGACAGAAAAACCGCTTTGCTTAAGCTGCCTGATTGCCGTAACCGACTGCTGGGCAGAGTGCCCCCTGGCGTTTACATCCAAAACCCGCTTGTCAAGGGACTGGACACCGAGCTCAACGGTGGAGACGCAATAATCCTTTAATAAGGTAATAATTGTATCATCAATATAATCAGGCCGTGTTGAAATTCTGATCGAGTCCACCAGCCCTGCAACGATATACGGTCTGACAGTGCCCAGAAGCTCCTTTTGCTTTGGCAGGGGAAGGCCGGTGAAGCTGCCGCCAAAAAAGGCAACCTGCACTTTATCTCTTTCCTTTTTCCGGGGCCGTTTCAACCACTGCTCAACGGTTTCCTTAACTTCCCCGGAATCAGCCGATTGTCCTTTCTGCCTCATTTCTGCCTGACCGGTTATTGAGACCTGATCACAGAAAACACAGCGGTGCGGACATCCCTGGTGCGGTATAAAAACTGGAATTACGAGAGCTGACATGGATGGCTATTTTATTATGGTATGATGGTCGGTTTGCCGAAGTGCAACCAATCTATGAATGAAAAAACTTTATTTTGCAAGGGTGCTCCACCATGAATCTATGGATTCAAGAGCAGTTTCAGCAGCCTGTTGTTCTGCCATTTTCTTGCTGCTGCCCGACCCCTTTCCCAGTATTTGCGTCATAAATATAACCGAGACCGTGAACTTTTTCTCATGGTCCGGGCCTTCTTCAGCTTCAAGGCGATATTTTGGTGTCTGGTTAAATTTTTCCTGCAGTTTCTCCTGCAGGATACTTTTAGCATCCTCAGCAAACATTTTTTCCTTTTTCTCAGGGAGCTTCGGCGCAAAAAGAGTGTTGATGAAGTGCAGGGCGTTTTCATACCCCCTGTCAAGATACATTGCGCCGACAACCGCCTCGAAGGCACTGGCCAGTATTGAGGGTTTTTTTCTTCCCTGGGAAGCCTGCTCGCCTTTGCCAAACAGGAGAAAGTCTCCCAGCCTGATCCCTTTGGCCATTCCGGCGAGGGTGGCTTCCTTTACCAGTCCGGCCCGAATTTTTGTCAGCTCTCCCTCCCGTATGCCCGGATACTTGTGAAAAAGCATATGGCTCACTGCCAGATCAAGAACCGCATCGCCTATAAATTCAAGGGTTTCATTGTTGGCACCATTGTCAACCTGTTCAAAGGCAAACGAACTGTGGATAAGAGCCTGCTGCAGAAGAACCTGGTTGGCAAACCTATAGCCCAGTAATATCTCAAGTTTCTTCAGCTCAGGTTTGTTTTCCTGTGCCAGCTGCTGCAAGCTTTTCATGGTGAACGACTTGACCTGGTAGAGATTTTTAATTTCTCCTTGTCAAATAAAGGTTTCTATGTTTAAGATGACCCCTTCGTGAAATCATGCTATGATATCACCAAGGGCGGCGTAGCCAAGTGGCTAAGGCAGTGGTCTGCAAAACCATTATTCACCGGTTCAAATCCGGTCGCCGCCTCCAAAAAAACAACTACAAGGGGTGAGCGTAAAAGCGCTTGCCCCTTTTTTTATTGCACGACAGCCCATAAAAAAGTCTAACCGCTCTTTAACCGCATGCTGATGTCACTGGCAGGGGCAGAATGCGTCAAGGCTCCAATTGAGATATAGTCAACCCCTGTCTCGGCAACCTGGCGCACGTTATCCAGGGTGACCCCTCCCGATGCTTCCAGAACAGCCTTGCCGCCGGCAATTTTTACCGCTTCCCGCAGCATGACAGGATCCATATTGTCCAGCATAATAATATCTACAGAGCAGGAAAGACATTCCCGGACCTGCTCGATACCGGAAGCCTCAACCTCTATTTTCATGGTATGCGGGGTTTTCTTCCTCATTCTGCCAACAGCATTTTTAATGGAGCCGCAGGCCTCTATATGATTGTCCTTGATAAGGATTCCGTCTGCTAAATTAAAGCGGTGATTGTGGCCACCGCCGACGCGCACCGCGTATTTCTCCAGCATGCGCAGCCCTGGTGTTGTTTTTCTGGTGTCAAGAATCCTGACAGGCAGCGGCCTCACTTTATCCACAAACCTGGAAGTCAGGGTGGCAATACCGCAGAGACGCTGCACCAGGTTCAATGCCACCCTTTCAGCTTTTAAAAGATCAAGAACCGGCCCTTTTGCCGTTAAAAGAACATCGCCGGGTGCAGCCAGGGTCTTGTCCCTGCAGGGTCTGATTATATCAATTTCATGACACTGGGTTTTAAAAACGAGGGCGGCTACGCTTGCCATACCGCAGACCAGAAAAGACTCCTTGGCGACAAATTCAGCAGTCCCGGCCTGATCGGGCGGCAGGGTGGCTTCACTGGTGATATCGCCACTGCCTATATCTTCATGCAGGAAATTCTCTATTGCCTTCTTTAAAACATTTACATCCATAATTTTACTTACATCAAAGCCGAATATCGAAACTCAAAACAAACATCAATTATTAAATTCTAAAAACAAAAGCAAAACCAACTAAAAAGTTTTTAAACTTGTTTAATGCAATTTATTCATTTGAAAATTAAGTATCGTTTCGGATTTCGGATTTTGAGATTAGCGTTTAATAAGCGTAGCCATTATTCTTTTAGGTGCTGCAAACGCTCCATACTCTCATTAATCTTTGCCAGTTTCGCGCTCAATGATTCCTGTTTTTGACGCTCTCCGGCAACCACCTCTGCAGGAGCTTTTGCAAGAAACTTGCTGTTGCCAAGCTTGGACTCGACCTTTTTGAGCTGCGTGGCAACCTTGGCCTGTTCCTTTTCAAGCTTTGCCAGCTCCTGTGCAACATCCACCAGTCCTGCCAGGGGTACAAATATTTCAATTTCATTAAATATATAGCTGGCAGCTCCTTTGGGCCGCCTGCCTTCTGTAAGAATCTGCAGCTCCTCCACCCTTGTCAGGGCCAGGATTGCTTTGCTGTTTTCCTCCAGGATCTCACTTTTGCCCTTTTGCGGACAGATAATTGTTGCCCTGACATGGGCTGAAGGGTGAATGCCTGTTTCGCTTCTGATATTTCTCAGGCCTGTAACAACACCCATAAAAAGGTCGGCTGCATCCTCTGCAGCCGGATTGTCCCATGCGGCAATCTCCTGCGGGTAAGGTTCGGTCATAATACTGGAACGGTCCCCTGGTAGAGCAGACCAGATTTCTTCAGTCACAAACGGGGTGATGGGATGCAGCAGTTTGATTATTATTTCCAGGACTGTAAATAAAATACCCCTGCCGGTTTCCTTGACCTCCTGGTTGTCACCATACAGGTCACCTTTGACCCACTCCAGGTACCAGTCACAGAATTCATGCCAGACAAACTGATAAAGTGCGTGGGCGGCATCATTAAAACGATATTCATTCAGGGCCCGTTGCACCTCCAGGACGGTCTTGTTTGTCCGGCTCAGAATCCACTGGTGTTCCAAGGCAAGGGATGCCGGTTCCAGATCGGCAACAACACAGGGTTGGCTGTCCTGGATATGCAGGAGGGAGAAACGCACCGCGTTCCAGATTTTATTAATAAAGTGGCGGTAGCCTTCAATCCTGTCCTCGGAAAGCCTTATATCCCTGCCCTGTGCGGCAAAGGCCGTCATGGTGAAACGCAGGGCGTCTGTGCCATACTTATCCATGACAAGCAGGGGATCCATGACATTGCCTTTTGATTTACTCATCTTCTGGCCGTCGGCATCACGCACCAGGGCATGCAGATAGACATCTCTGAAAGGGATTTCCTGCATGAAATGCAGGCCCATCATCATCATGCGCGCAACCCAGAAAAAGAGAATATCAAAACTGGTTATGAGTACTGAGGTCGGATAAAAGAATGCCAGCTCTTTGGTATCGTCAGGCCAGCCCAAGGTTGAAAAGGGCCAGAGTGCAGAGCTGAACCAGGTGTCAAGCACATCTGTCTCCTGGACCAGTTTGGAGCCTTTGCATTTTGTACATTCGACAGGGTCGTTGTTGCTGACAATCAGTTCTCCGCAGTCTTCGCAGGTCCAGGCAGGTATCTGGTGGCCCCACCAGATCTGGCGTGAAATGCACCAGTCCCGTATATTATACATCCAGTCAAAAAAGGTATTTTCCCAGGTTTTGGGATGGATTTTCGTCTGCCCTGCCTTCACAGCGGCAATGGCCTTCTCAGCCAGGGGTTTTACAGATACAAACCACTGCTTGGACAGGCTCGGCTCCACAACAGTGCGGCAGCGGTAGCAGTGTCCCACCCCATGCTGATAGTCTTCAATTTTTTCAAGCAGGCCCTGCTTTTCAAGATCCTCCACCACCTTCCTGCGGCAAACATAGCGATCCATTCCCGCATAACTGCCGGCCTCCTCATTCATGATGCCGCTGTCATCCATGACCTTAAGGGATGGGAGGTTGTGCCTGCGGGCAATCTCAAAATCATTTAAGTCATGGGCCGGGGTAACCTTCAGGGCGCCGGTGCCGAACTCTTTTTCCACGTGGGTGTCAAAAACAATGGGGATGGTCCTGTTCATCAGCGGCAGGACAACTGCTTTTTCCGGCAGGCTGTTGTAGCGTTCATCGGCAGGATGAACCGCCACCGCCGTATCACCAAGCATTGTTTCAGGCCGCGTGGTTGCTACGACGAGGTAGCCGCCGCCGCTGGTAAAGGGGTAGCGGATATTGTAAAGTTTACCGTCGGTCGCCTCATGCTCCACCTCCAGGTCGGCCAGTGCCGTATGACAGCGGGGACACCAGTTGATAATATAGTCGCCCCTGTAAATTAGGCCTTCCCCATAAAGCCTGGTGAAAACCTCCCGCACCGCCCTGGACAGACCCTCATCCATGGTGAAACGTTCACGGTCCCAATCGCACGAACAGCCAAGGCGCTTGAGCTGGTTTATTATCTGGCCGCCCGACTCCTCTTTCCACTGCCAGACACGATCTATAAATTTTTTGCGGCCTATATCATGGCGGCTGACATTCTCTGCTGCCAGCTGGCGCTCCACTACGTTCTGGGTTGCAATACCAGCATGGTCCGTGCCCGGCAGCCAGAGCGTGTTATATCCCTGCATTCTGCGGAAGCGGACCATGACATCCTGCAGGGTGTTATTCAGGGCATGCCCGACGTGCAAAACTCCAGTCACATTCGGTGGCGGAATAACTATTGAGAATGATGCTTTGCCGTCATCCATTGTGGCTGCAAACTTTTTCTGCTCTTCCCAGTATGCATACCATTTTTTTTCAACGGCTGAAAATTCGTAGGCTTTTGCCAGGAGCGGCCCTGGTGCCTGTGTTTCGGATTTGTTTTCCATTTCTGTTATATTTTTTTAAAAAAATTAATATTGGCAGCTCACAAAAATACAATCCTGAATTCGTGAGGAAAAATTATTTGAATCCCGTATTTTTTAATGATACAGGACTGTTACATTACGGACCAGGGCTTAGGCAGAAAGATTTCCTGGTACAGGTCCAGGGCATAACGGTCTGTCATGCCGGCGATAAAGTCACATACATGGCGGTGTATTTTTTCCGTGGCATCCTTTCGCTTGACAAAATCCCCGGTTTCAAAGG
>JAWVYE010000034.1:0-9275 GCA_033722905.1 Desulfobulbales bacterium | reverse complement strand
GTATGACCAAATGTTGACCCTAAGCAATTTATCTCCTAAAAAGGGAACCAACCGCGAAAGAAAAAGAGTTGGCCGTGGTCAGGGCTCAGGGCGGGGAAGAACGGCGACCCGTGGCCATAAGGGTTCAAAATCAAGATCAGGGTATGGTGTCAGGCCCGGATTTGAGGGCGGCCAGATGCCCCTGCAGAGAAGACTGCCTAAGCGCGGATTCAATAATATCTTCCGCAAGGAATACGCCATTGTGAAGATCCAGGACCTGGAGGTATTTGATACCGGCAGCCGGGTCGACAGGGATGCATTGGTGGAGGCCGGCCTGATCAGAAAAAAAACAGATCCAGTTAAACTGCTGGCCAACGGTGAACTGAGCAAGTCCCTGACAGTTGCTGTTGACAAGGTCAGCAAAAGCGCCAGAATTAAGATTGAGGCAGCCGGCGGTACGGTTGAGGATGCAGAATAATGCTTGGTGGAATAAGAAATACCGCTGCTTTACCTGAGTTGAGACGGCGGCTGATATTCACCTTTCTGATGCTGGCTGTATACCGGGTCGGTGTGCAGATCCCCACACCGGGCATCAACGGTGAGGCCCTGGCAGCCTTTTTTGAAAGGAATGCAGGTACGCTTTTCGGTATGTTTAACATGTTTTCCGGCGGGGCATTGGAGAATTTTTCCATTTTTGCCCTGGGTATCATGCCGTATATCAGCGCCTCTATTATCATCCAGCTCCTGACGGTCGTCATTCCCCAACTGGAAGCACTGTCCAAGGAAGGTGAATCTGGGCGCCGCAAAATTACACAATATACCCGCTACGGCACTGTTGCCTTAAGCTTAATTCAGAGCCTTTTTATCTCCGTAGGGCTTGAAGGCATGAGTGGACCCGGCGGTGAAGCCATAGTTATTTTTCCCGGCTGGCAGTTCAAGCTCATGACCATCATCACCCTGACTTCCGGGACTGCATTCATCATGTGGCTGGGCGAACAGATGACCGAACGGGGCATTGGAAACGGTATTTCACTGATAATATTTGCCGGTATTGTGGCCCGTATGCCTGCGGCAATAGGCAATACCATCCAGCTGGTTTCAGCGGGTGAAATGAATGTCTTATTCCTGATCTTCCTGCTGCTGATGATGGTGCTGGTGGTTGGCATAATTATATTTTTTGAAACCGCCCAGAGACGTATTCCCATCCAGTATGCCAAGAGAGTTGTCGGCCGGAGAGTATACGGGGGCCAGAGTTCACACCTGCCACTGAAAATAAATGTTGCCGGTGTTATTCCACCGATCTTTGCTTCGTCAATTATGATGTTCCCGGCCACCATCGGCGGTCTTATTCAGATTGATTGGATCCAGCGGGTTTCCGCCTCCCTGAATCCCGGCACCATATATTACTACATACTATTTACGGCATTTATCGTCTTTTTCTGTTTCTTTTACACGGCGGTTACCTTTAATCCTGTGGATGTGGCTGAAAATCTGAAAAAGCATGGCGGCTTCATCCCCGGTATCAGGCCCGGCAAAAAAACGGCAGACTTTATTGATAAGGCCTTAACCCGTTTGACGGTAATCGGGGCCATATATGTCAGTGTGATCTGTGTCATGCCGACCGTGTTGATCAGTAAATTTAACGTGCCTTTTTATTTCGGCGGCACCGCACTGTTGATCGTGGTCGGTGTAGCCATTGATACCATTTCGCAGATAGAGTCACACATGGTGATGCGGAATTATGAAGGTTTCATGAAAAAGGGCAGGATAAAAGGGCGGCGCTAAACTAGAAATTTGGCTATTGGCACGAATAGTTTCCGATACGGCCGGCAGGAATAAATTATTCTGTTTTACAATGCTGCAGTTGAGTATCGGTTGATATTTTTTGGTACCTGGATGAGCAACGCACCTGCAACCGCAAAACAGATCATCCTGAAAACAGCGTCGGAGATCGAGATAATGCGGAAGGCAAACCGGATTGTTGGGGGGGCTCTCAATCTCCTGAGTGAAAAAGCTGCCGCAGGAGTATCAACCTGGGAGTTAGACAGTCTGGCCGAGAACTATGCCAGGCAGCATGGAGCGAAGCCCGCTTTCAAGGGCTACCATGGTTTTCCAGGCAGTCTCTGTGTCTCGCTTAATGAGCAGGTTGTGCATGGTATCCCCTCCAAAAAAGTGATTCTCGCCGAGGGCGATATTGTCAGTATCGATTTTGGCGTCTACTATGAGGGGTTTTATGGGGATGCAGCCGTAACGCTGGCAATCGGTGATATTGACGCCCCGAAAGCCGATTTGATCAAGGTGACGCGCGAGTCGCTTTATAAAGGAATTGAACAGGCCAGGGTCGGCAACAGGATAAATGATATATCGGCGGCAATTGAAAAGCATGTTGTAAAACACGGTTATTCTGTGGTCAAGCAGTTTGTCGGACACGGAATTGGGGCCGCACTGCATGAGGGCCCGGAAGTGCCGAATTACAGTGTTGCCAATAAAAGAACACCAAGGATCATGGCCGGCATGGTGCTGGCTATTGAGCCGATGGTTAATCTCGGCACCTTTGAAGTCAAGGTGCTTAAAGATGACTGGACGGTCATAACCAAGGATAAATCTCCCTCGGCGCATTTTGAACATTCGGTTGCTGTGACCGAGGATGGTCCGTTAATACTGAGTGACAGCATCAAGTGGCGCCGAGCGTAAAAAAATATTGTAAAAATTAAGTGAGTTGTAGTATATTAATCCGATTTATCGGAATGCAATATAGCACTACTATAACGGCCCTTTTTTGTATGTGGCCGGAAAAAAGACAAAAATAAGCAAAAAGGTTACTGCCTATGCCAAAGGAAGAGGCTATTCAAGTTGAAGGAACAATTGTAGAACCTTTACCGAATGCAATGTTTCGGGTCGAACTTGACAACGGCCATAAGGTGCTCGCGCATATTTCAGGAAAAATGCGTATGCATTTTATAAAAATCCTTCCCGGGGACAGAGTAACGGTTGAACTGTCACCCTATGATCTGACCCGTGGCAGAATAACCTTTCGTTCTAAAAATAAATAGTATCCTACACAGGAAGAATTGATAGTTCAGGTGATGTAATGAAAGTAAGAGCTTCGGTAAAAAAGATGTGCAGTGATTGTAAAGTCTACAAGAGAAAAGGAGTTGTACGCGTCTCTTGTAAAACAAAAAAACACAAACAACGCCAGGGATAGTTTGTCCCTGAGTATTGATAAACTGTAAGTGGAGGAATAGAGTCTTGGCTAGAATTGCAGGTGTTGATTTACCGAAGAAGAAGCATATGGAAATAGCGCTTACCTATATCCATGGTATCGGGCGCACTTCAGCCCGTAAGATTCTTGACGGGGCAGGTCTGTCGTATACTACCAACAGTGACGACCTGACTGACGGAGATGTGGCAAAGATCAGAAAAATCCTTGAAGAACAGTATCATGTTGAGGGTGACCGGCGCCGTGAAGTTTCAATGGACATCAAACGACTGATGGACTCGGGTTGCTATCGGGGGCTGCGCCACCGTAAAGGTCTGCCCTGCCGGGGACAGCGCACAAGCACCAACGCCAGGACGAGAAAAGGTCCCCGCCGGGGAGCCGGCATCAAGAGGAAATAACTCCGTCACCACTGAAACTTAGACGTAACCTGAAGTTGAATATATTACATGTACTCTATGGTATAGCAGCACGGGAGATAAATTTATATGGCTGATCCGAAAAGAAGCACCGGCAGAGGAAAAAAGAAAGAAAGGAAGAATATTCCGGAAGGCGTGGTTTATATTCATTCCACTTTCAACAATACGATCGTAACCATTACTGACAAGCAGGGTGACGTCATCTCGTGGTCAAGTGCCGGTTGCCTTGGCTTTAAGGGATCGCGCAAGAGCACCCCTTTTGCAGCCCAGAAAGCAGTTGCCGAGGCGGCAAAAAAAGCCATGGATCATGGCATGAGAAGAGTGGAAGTAAGGGTGAAAGGTCCCGGGCCGGGCCGTGAAGCTGCCATGCGGTCACTGCAGGTTGAGGGTTTTGATGTGAGCAAGATTTCAGATGTGACCCCTTTACCTCATAACGGCTGCAAGCCGCCCAAGAGGAGAAGAGTGTAACTACTTCATTTATTCTTATATTTGAATAAATCTGATTTTAATGGAGGTATAAGTTGGCCAGATATACAGGTGCATCCTGCAGACAATGCAGACGCGAAAATCTTAAACTTTTTCTCAAGGGCGACAGGTGCTATTCCGACAGGTGTTCGTTCGAAAGACGTGCCTATGCCCCGGGGCAGCATGGCCAAATGCGTTTTCGCAAGGTTTCGGACTATGCTGTGCAGTTGCGTGAGAAACAAAAGGTAAAACGTATCTATGGCATGCTGGAAGGGCAGTTCAGAAGATATTTCGAGATGGCGGAATCATCCAAAGGAGTAACCGGCGAGAACCTGCTGATGTTAATTGAAAGGCGCCTTGACAACACCTTGTTCCGTCTCGGTTTTGCCAGCTCAAGGAATCAGGCCCGACAGGTAGTGCGGCATAATCATGTCCTGGTTAATGGCAAAAAGGTGAATATCCCTTCTTTCCAGGTTTCTGTCGGAGATGTTATCACGGTTAAAGAAAAGAGCAAAAAGAACCAAGCTATTAATGACAGCCTTGATGCTGTGGCCAGGCGGGGAGTACCAAGCTGGCTTGAACTTGACAGGGACAATCTGCAGGGAAGCGTCAAAGGCCTGCCGGAAAGGCATGAAATAACAATGCCTATTCAGGAACAGTTAATCGTAGAACTTTATTCAAAATAAAAACTCAGCAAGGGAAAAACCTACCATGACTGAAAACTTTATAGAGGAAACTCCCTTTTATAAAAACTGGACTGAACTGCAGAAACCTGAGCCCATTGAAGTGGACAGGGACAGTCATACTGAATCGTATGGCAAATTTGTCTGCCAGCCACTTGAGAAGGGATTTGGAACAACAATAGGCAACTCCTTGAGAAGGGTCCTGCTGTCATCAATACAGGGCGCGGCGATCACCTCCGTCAGGATTGAGGGGGCGTTGCATGAGTTTACTGCTATCCCCGGAGTTCTTGAAGATGTGACAGAGATAATTCTGAACCTTAAAGAAATCAGGCTCAAGCTGAATACTGCCGAGGGCAGAACAGTCCGTATCAGTAAAAAAGAGAAGGGGCCTGTAACCGCCGCGGATATTATCACAGATGGTTCCGTTGAGGTTATGAATCCTGAACAGCACATTTGCACCATAACCGGTGATGGGAAATTTGAAGCGGATATTGAAGTGAAATGGGGCAAAGGTTACCGGTCTGCGGAGATGAACAAGTCGGATGATCAGCCGATCGGCGTGATTCCCATAGATTCTATTTTTACTCCTGTTAAAAAGGTGCAGTATATTGTAACCCAGGCCCGTGTCGGGCAACAGACCGACTACGACAAGTTGACCCTGGAAATACACTCGGATGGAAGTGTCAAGCCGGAGGATGCACTTGCCTACGCTGCAAAGATTCTTAAAGAGCAAACCGAATATTTTATCAATTTTGATGAAAAAAGCGCTGAACCGGAAATTGAAGATGTCGAAGAAAGTGATGAGCCGCCACTTAATGAAAATCTTTACCGCACGGTTGAGGACCTGGAACTTTCTGTCCGTTCTGCGAATTGTTTGAAGAATGCCAATATCACCTATATCGGTGAACTGGTGCAGAGAACAGAGGCTGAAATGCTGAAAACCAAGAATTTTGGGCGCAAGTCATTAAATGAGATCAAGCAGCTCCTTGAAGAGATGGAATTGTCACTCGGCATGAAGCTTGACGAATGGGAACCACCCGAACCGGCTGCAGCTAAAGCAGAAGAAGAGAATATATAAACGAGGTGCATACCGATGAGACATAGGAAATCTGGAAGAAAGCTCGGACGTTCCGGTTCACACCAGCAGGCCATGATGAGAAATATGGTGACTTCTCTGCTAGAGCATGAGAGGATTGTAACTACTACTCCCAAAGCCAAAGAGCTGAGAAAGCTGGCTGATAAGATGATCACATTGGCCAAGCGGGGTGATCTCCATGCCAGAAGACAGGCTCTCGCCGTAATCCGCAGCAGGAAGGTTGTTGATAAGCTTTTCGGCAAACTTAAAGATGAATATATGGACCGCAATGGCGGATATACCAGGATAATTCGTACCGGCAACAGAGCTGGAGATGCAGCTTCAATGGCTATTATCGAACTTGTTAATTATACAGAAGAGAGTGAAGAAGTGACCAACTGAGTCTGATATCTGTTTGCAAAAAAATTTAAGACCGGTGTGAAATAGTACTTCATACCGGTTTTTTATTAATGACAAACTGCAGGTCAGGCTGCGGCTGGCTCCCTGTGTTTATTTCCTTTAGGGTGTTGCTCGAAAAAAAGACTCCTGTCGATGTCAACAAGTTCTTCCCCTGCGAGACGGGGTGTTCAGCCGGGTCGTTATAGTGTTTTTGGTGAAGTTTACGTCCAGTTATTAGAGGTGCTGCCCGGCAGTGTGTCATGGCATTGTCGCGAGAAATTTATTCAGGTTTGCTATCTAGCAGTCAAAGCTGTCAGAAAATGTATATGTCTGAAAAGAATAAATTAAAGAAGGAATTCCCGGAAGGGATGGAACCGCTGGGAAAGTCGAAGTTTCACTTTCATTGTGCGCCGCATGTTAAATGCTTCATGTCTTGCTGCCGCAAGCTGGACCTCGTTCTGTACCCGTACGATATTATCAGGTTGAAGAACCGTCTCTCCATTTCCTCTGAGGAATTCATGCGGCGTCATACGCGGCTGGGACCTTCCAGCCATCCTTTTTTCCCGGCCGTAATGTTATTGATGTCGGACAGCGAGGAGCATACCTGTCCGTTTCTGAATGAAAACGGCTGCACGGTCTATGAGGACCGGCCTACAGCCTGCAGAACCTATCCTCTGGAAAGGGCTGTTGACAGAAATCCTACCAGGGATGCCCCCAAAGAGTATTATTTTATGACCAGCCATCCATACTGCCTGGGGCACCGGGAAGCAAAGGAATGGACTGTTAGGACCTGGCTCAAGGACCAGAAGGTCCAATACTATAATGAGGTTAATGATCTTTGGGCCGAAATTGACACCATGTTTGCCCAAAATCCCTGGCAGGGGGAAGGTGCCGGAGGACCGCGGCAGCAGATGGCCTTTATGGTCTGTTATAATATTGACGGTTTTCGCAGGTTTGCCGAAGAGCACGGGCTTTTGGGCCAGTTCAGGCTTGAAAATTCCCACCTAAAGGCTTTAGCAGAGGATGACGAGGCTTTGTTGAAATTCGGTTTTGAGTGGCTCAAGCATGTTTTGGCAGGTGGGGGGCGCCTGCAGCGCAAATGAACGGAAAATGATTTTATTGCCAGGCATAACTTGAGATTCAATTGCAAAAAAAATCCACAAATGGTATACAAATACGTTTATGCTGATTAGCCTCAGGGCTAATAAATCCAGAAGCCGGCAGCGGTTTCTTAATACACACACCCTAATTTTAATGACCCCTCGGTCCCCTTTTCCGGGGCGGGGCAAAGGGTGGAGGAAAAACCAAAAATCGGAGGAAAAAGTATGTCAGGAATTACCATGAAAAGTATGCTGGAGGCGGGGCTTCACTTTGGTCATCAGACCCGGCGCTGGAACCCGAAAATGAAACCTTATATCTTTGCGCCCCGCAACGGGATCTATATTATCAACCTTGACAAGACCATGAAGTTGTTCAAGAAGGCCTATGATTTCATAGTCGAGGAAACATCCAAAGGAGGCTATGTCCTCCTAGTGGGTACCAAGCGCCAGGCCCAGGCTATTATCAAGGAGGAAGCCATCCGTTGCGGTATGTTTTACATCAACCATCGCTGGCTGGGTGGGACGATGACCAATTTTCAGACCATCAAGAAAGGGGTAGACCGGCTAAAAAGTATTGAAGCAATGCAGGAAGACGGCTCTATTAATAAATTTCCCAAAAAGGAAATTCTGTTAATGGAAAAAGAGCGGGTCAAGCTTGAACGGAATATTGGCGGCATTAAGAATATGCGCAGCCTTCCGGCCGTTGTTTTTGTTATTGATCCCAATAAGGAGCAGATTGTTGTCAAAGAAGCAAATAAGCTTAATATACCTGTAGTTGCCCTTGCGGATACCAACTGCAACCCTGACGGCATCAGCTATATTATCCCGGGTAATGATGACGCCATCAGGGCAATCAAGTTGATCACGTCAGCAATTGCCGACGCAATATTGGATGGCCGTTCTCAGCTCAAGGAAAAAGATGCTGTTGTCGAAGAGATGGTTGAGCAGGCGATGGCGGAGAATACCGATGACGTGCCAGAGGAAGCGGTGAGCGAGGAATCTCCGGCGGCTGAGGAATAATCCTGCATCTGCAAGGCTGGAAAACAATTTACTGCTGATTTGTTACGGTCGGCGCATACCGCTTGCCCCTGCTCCTTAAGTGCAGGGATTGTCATAAAAATAACCCTGGAACTGCCTGAAGTTTTTATTGGCGGCAGGTGCAGAAACAATAACGGACATCTGCAACTTTCCTGCAGGCATGTTTGTAAACGAACCTGGTTGACGAAACATGAATATTAAATTTCCAACTATTTACATAGGTGCAGACAAAGGAGAAATATCGTGAAAATAACAAGCCAAATGGTTAAAGAACTTCGGGATAAGACAAATGCGGGCATGATGGACTGCAAAAAGGCGCTGGCTGAAACCGAAGGTGATATGGAAAAAGCTGTAGATCTTTTGCGCCAGAAAGGTTTAGCCGTGGCACAGAAAAGAGCCGGCCGTTCTACCAGTGAAGGTGTTGTCCAGACCTATATCCATGCAGGAGGCAAACTTGGTGTCATGGTAGAGGTCAACTGTGAAACAGACTTTGTTGCCAAAACTGATGATTTTCAGAATTTTGCCAGGGACGTGGCAATGCATATAGCGGCAATGAATCCCATCGCCGTTAAACGGGAGGAAATCTCAGAGGATCTGGTTAACAGGGAGGCTGCTATTTATAAGGAGCAGGCCATAGATGCCGGAAAACCTGAAGAAATAGCAGAAAAAATGGTAACGGGTAAGTTGGATAAATTTTTTTCCGAAGTCAGTTTACTGGAACAGAAATTTGTCAAAAATCCTGACCTGAGCATCCAGGACCTGTTAAATGACTTGATAGCCAAGATGGGAGAGAATATAACAGTGAGGAAATTCGCCCGCTTTCAGGTGGGGTCGGATTCCTGATTTTAGGATACCTTAATAATGTAACCTGTAATTTTTCCGGGGAAAACAGATGCCTGC
>JAWVYE010000033.1:0-9332 GCA_033722905.1 Desulfobulbales bacterium | reverse complement strand
TCCGTTGATTTTTCGGGAATTGCTGCCAAGGTTATCCTGTTTGATGGGCATGAACCTCATATCTCACCAACCCTTGCCGTGTCCGCCCGGCAACAGGGTATAGTAACACTCCTGGACGCCGGTTCGGTACACAGCGGTACCGAGGAGCTGGCAGGCCTGGTGGATTATCTTGTCTGTTCCGAGACTTTTGGGCTGGACTTTACCGGGGAGTCAAGCGAAGAGAGGGCGCTGGAAAGATTATGCTCCTATGCTTCCAATGCTGTTATTACCTTGGGAGAAAGGGGGCTGATATGGAAAAATGCACAGGGGTCAGGGCATGTGAGTGCCTATGGGGTAAAGGCCGTTGACACGACTGGAGCTGGAGATGTTTTTCACGGTGCCCTGGCTGCCTGCCTGGCCCGGGATAAAGAATGGCTTGCAAGCCTCCGTTATGCAAGTGCCGCAGGGGCACTGTGCTGCCAGAAAACCGGTGCCAGGTTGGGGATTCCGACCAGGGAGGAAGTAGAAGGGTTTCTTGCTGAGCACGAGGGACAGTAAGGAGGTTTCCCCTTGCACAGACAATTTACGGAGCGGATTACCCCCCTATTGCCTCAAAAGGCAGGGAGCAGGCGCCGGCCTGTCAAGGATCGGGGGCAAGCTAAAACATAAACAGCTCCCTGAGAATCCTAAAGTGCTGCGAACCGCAGATGACAATGACCCTTTCTCCTTCCTGGATATGAGTGTCACCCACTGCGGCCACCCATTCATCGTTACGGAACACTGAGCCGATGATGATTTTTCCCGCAATGGTGGAATGGTGCTGGGCCAGGGGCTTCTTTGTAATGGGCGCGCCAGGCGGTGCCAGCAGGTCAACCACATCGGCGTCAAAACCGTGCAGGTGGGACAGTGAAAGCAGTTCGCTGCGCCGGATGAAGGTGAGGATTTCGTTGCCGGCCAGCATTTTTTTATTCAGGGCGATATCCGAGCCGCTGGTAGTGGCAAGAACCTGGTAATCCTCCTTGGTGACCAGTGAGATTGTTTTCCGGTGGGTTGTTTCCAGCTCTTTGTCCTGTTCGCTCATCAGGTGTTTGGCCAGCAGGCAGCTCATGATGTTTGTTTCGTTTTCCCCGGTGGCGGCAATAAAGGTATCCATATCAAGCAGCCCGGCGGCCAGCAGCACCTCCTTGTCGGAGCCGTCACCAAGGAGTACCTCGGTATCCTCCAGCTTGGCCGATAATTCTTCGGCCCGCTGTTCGTCTCTTTCGATGAGCTTGACCCGCATTGTTTTGCCCAGCAGTTCGGCAACCCTGCTGCCCACCATGCCGCCGCCCAGGATCATCACCCGGTAGCGGCGCTGCAGCTTGACTCCGGTCAGCTCCATCAGCCGCTGCAGGTCAGTGCGGCGGGCCATTATCAGCACCTGGTCATGGGGCAGGATTCTGTCCTTGCCGCCTGGAATGATAGTGGATATACCACGGGCGATTGCCACGACCCGGAAAGGAAATTCATTATGTGTCTTGGCGATTTCTATGAGATTCTTATTGGCCAGCGGGGATTTGTCACTTATGCGGGTGGCCATTACCTGGACCTGGCCCATGGCCACATCGATGATTTCGGTGCCGGCCGTCCGCTTGACCAGCCGGACAATCTCCTTGGCAACCAGTTCTTCAGGGGAAATGAAAAGATCGACCTTGAGCTCTTCAGCGGTCAAAAAAGAGTCTTCCTTGCCGAACTCCTGGTTTCTCAACCTGCAGATTTTCTGCGGTATGCCGAAACGATCGGCGATCCTGGCCCCCATCATATTCAACGCATCTTTGTTGGTCACGGCAATCATATAGTCCATCTCTTCGGCATTGGCTTCTCTCCAGCGCTCTATGCTTAGGGCCGAGCCGGTGATAAAACGGGCATCCAGATTGGAGTCTGCATAACTGACGAGTTTTGAGTCCGGTTCGATGGCGGTAACGGAGTACCCTTCATGCTGCAGACGTTTGGCAAGATAAAAACCCATGCCGCCAAGTCCGAGGATAAGAATATTTTCCTGCTGTGATTTAGCTTTTTTACCAAACATGGCTGATGATTGTCTTCCTCTTGTGTGTTTGTTTTATATCATGCAGACATTTGTAATATCTTATGTCTATTTTTTCCAGAATGACGGGTAGAATATTACCAGGGCAGAGAACATTTCCAGTCTTCCGACCAGCATGTTCCAGGCCAGGAACCATTTACCCGTATCAGAGATAAAGGCATAATTTTCCGAGGGCCCCACGTCCCCAAATCCAGGCCCGATGTTCATCAGGGCGGCTATTACCGAACTCATGGCTGTGACATAATCCATGGAGTCCACCACTACCATGAAACAGCCGCCGAGGAGCACCATGAATATATTGACGATAAAGTAACAGATGGCCAGGTCGATGATCGATGAGTCCACCGGCCGCTGGTTGAGCCGCACCGAGACAACCGCCATGGGCTGAAAGAAGATCTTACGGATTGAGCCGTACATATATTTGCAGATGATTACATAATGGACAATTTTAATACCGCTGGTGGTGGAACCGGCACAGGCGCCGATAAAACAGACGGCGTACAGGAACATCTGGGCACCCTGGGGCCACAGTTCATAGTCAGCGGTACCGAAACCGGTGGTGGTCAGCAGGGACATGACCTGGAAAGTGCCGTAGCGGAGCGAATCCATGGCGCCGTAAGTATTGTGCCTCCATAAGATAAGCGATGTTGCGCCGCAGAAAAAAAGAAGAAACCCTACATACCAGCGGAATTCAGTGTTAACCTTAAGTGCTTTCCAGTCACCGCGCATTATCTGGTAAAAGAGGATAAATGTCATGCCTCCGAGGAACATGAAAAGGGTGACTACCCAGTCTATGTAAGCGCTGTTGTAATGGCCTATACTGGCGTTTTTGGGGGAGTAACCAGAAGTTGATACAGTACCGAAAGCAGTACAGATAGCATCAAACATCGGCATGTTGCCGAGCCACAGCAGGATGACCTCCAGGGAGTTGAGACCTGAGTAGATCAGCCAGAGCATGATCATGGTGTCCTTGTTACGGGCTTTGAATTTCTCCTTGGTGATTACCTGGCCCGGGCTCGATTCGGCCCGGAAGATGCGCAGACCGCCCATGCCCTTGGGCAGAAAGATGATAGTCAGGGTTAAAAAGCCCATGCCGCCAAGAAAATGTGTCTCGCTGCGCCAGAAGAGCAGGCCGTGGGGCAGGGATTCGATATCGGTGAGAATTGTGGCGCCAGTGGTGGTATAGCCGGACATCATCTCAAAAAATGCGTCGGTGAAGGACGGGATGGCTCCATGGAACATAAACGGCAGTCCTGACAGCGCCGAAACAAGTATCCACCCGAAAACAGCGATAAAAATCCCGTCTTTTATATTCAGCTCGTGTTCTTGGCGGAAAAACCACCAGCCTGGCAGACCTATGCCAGTGGTGATAAGGGCTGAATAAATAATGGGCAGCAGGTCTGCTTCACCGTAATAAATTGAGCAGATGGCCGGCACAAACATGGAGCTGCCGGTAACTATTAATAAAAGCCCGATTACATGTGCAATAGAAGTAAAATGCATAGGCATTTAGAGTGGAGAAGAAAAGGAAGGAAAATGTTTAATAATCCATTTTTGTCATGCTGCCGGCAGAAATGATTCCGCAGAAATTGATTCTGTCCCTGATCAAGGTCCTCCTAAATAGCTCTAAAAAGACTGAAAGTCAAGCAAAACCATGTTGTTTTATGTTGTTTTTTTAATGAATTCAGTATGTTGTGGGTTTTACGGAATAGGGGCAGTAATGGAATGCTTCACCTGTTTGCTCTATAAATAGCTATCTAAATAAAGGATATTGGGTCCGTTAAGAAACTATTGCAATTATATGCCGGCTGAAAAGACTATATTAAGCATGCGCATCCAGCTGCCAATAACTTTGTCAAGATCGGCCTTAAAACTGCAGCTTCCAATGCCGGGTTTTACACCGGAGTTTGGCCTGGTTTTGGCTCTTCTGAAAACGAATCTGTTCGTGCTTGACATTGTGCCAGTGTGCTTTTTTATTTTAATTATTTTATGTAGTTGTAAGTCATACGCTGTTGGCTTTCAGGTAGCCAAGGACAGAAATAATTAAGTATGGTGTCCCCGGAATTATTTAAGGGGATTTTTGGCTAAAAAATTCCCGGCGTCAGCGCTGAGCCGTACACTTCTTTTTTTAAGGTAAGATAAAACCTTGGCGAGATTCTTCCGGTTATAGAGGTTTGCTGTGAATAAATCCTCTTCTCCCTTGACATAAATCTGCAGGTTGCGGGTTGCCAAGGATTCCCAGATATCGACATATTCAATGTCAGACAAGCGGATGACCTGAGAGAGCAATACCCGCAATTCAAGACGGTCCTCAAAGAGGGTGAGCGATGGGTTGAGGCTGTTGTGCGATGTGGTTGCATGACGGCCCATTCCCCTCCGGCCGCTGTAAGTTGCCAGAACCGGAACCTTGAAACCTTCAACGGGAATAGCCTGGGGGATGTCCGGCATTTCATTGATTTGCTGGATTTTACGCTGGTATATCCGCCAGACAAAGAAAATAACGATGGCAATAAATGTCAGTCCGACTGGGACAGGTACTTCCATACACTTCTCCACACTTTTTATTAACCGGGAATTAAATAATAACGCCCCCGCCCATTACTTCGTCATCATTATAAAAAACTGCAAACTGGCCAGGCGTAACCGCCATCTGCGGATCCTGGAAAACGACCTTATACAAACCATTTCGGGGAACCATGACCTGAGCTCCGGCAGCCCGGTGGCGGTAGCGGATCTTGGTAAGGAATGTGCCGGGCAGATCAGGTTTATGGCCGGCAGTCCAGTTTACATCCGCAACCGCTAGCTCCCGCCGGAAAAGGTCTTCTTTTTTGCCGACCACCACAGCATTTTTTGCAGGATCAAGGGCCACCACATAGTATGGCGTGGCATCGGGAATGCCAAGCCCCCGGCGCTGCCCCACTGTAAAACGGTGAATTCCCTCATGGCTCCCGATCTCTTCGCCAGCCGCGGTTATGACGGGTCCGGCCGTATCAGCACCTGAGGTGCTTCGGGCCAGGAAACTGCCCACATCGGTGTCCTGCAGGAAGCAGACATCCTGGCTTTCAGTGCCATGTACCCCTGAGATACCAAGTTCGGCAGCTATTTTATAGACATTTTCCTTGGTTTTTTCACCCAGGGGAAAAAGTATTCTGGAGAGCTGCTGCTGGTTGAGGCGGTGGAGAAAATAGGACTGGTCTTTTTGGGGGTCCAATCCCTTAAGGAGGTGGAACAGCTTTTCCGGCCCTCTGACAATTCTGGCATAGTGTCCGGTGGCCATGAAATCGCAGCCGGCACCAACTATTTCTTCCAGGAGCCGGCCGAATTTAATCCTGGGGTTGCAGAATACACAGGGATTGGGGGTCTTGCCGGCAAAATAACTTGCAGTAAAGTAATCAAGAACAGTCTGCTTAAACTCTTCAGCCAGGTCAATGACCGTGAGGGGAACATCCAGGTGGCTGGCCACCTTTTTGACCCGTTTGATCTGTTTGCCGAGGTCCGGCTGGGCCAGGGCCATGAAAAATCCCTGCACTCTATGGCCCTTGTTTTTCAGGAGTTGAGCAGTGACAGAGCTGTCCACTCCACCGCTCATGGCAACCCCGACTGACAGCGCTGTTTTTTTATCCCGCAGTTGCATATATTCAAATAACAATCTAAACTGAGTTTACCTTTTCCCTTTTTCCTGTTTTTAACACTATGACACAAAACGCATCAACTTATAATACTTCAGATACCGGCGCAGCTTCCACCGTTAAAGTGCCGGAGCTCCTTGCGCCGGCCGGCAGCTTTGAAAAAATGATCACTGCCATTCAATATGGTGCTGATGCAGTTTACTGTGGCGGCAAAAAATTCAGCCTTCGGGCTCATGCCGGCAATTTTTCAGACAAGCGGCTTGCAGAGGGTGTTTCCTATGCCCATGATAAAGGGGTCAAAGTTTATGTCACGGTAAATATTTTTGCCCACAACGACGATCTGCAGGGCCTGGACAGGTACCTGCGATTTCTCAGAGATATCCGGGTGGACGGGATTATCATTTCTGACCCGGGAATACTCTCACTGGCAAGGGAAACAATTCCCGGGGCGGCCATCCATCTGAGTACCCAAGCTAATGTCACCAATCCGGAAAACGCCAGGTTTTGGGAGTCACAGGGAGTGTCAAGGCTCAATCTTGCCCGGGAGCTGAGTCTGGCTGAGATAGCTGAGATTCGTGCTGCCCTTAAGCCCCGGACCCTGGTAGAGGTTTTTGTGCATGGAGCACTTTGCATTTCCTATTCGGGCAGGTGTTTGCTCAGTTATTATTTTACGGGCAGGGACGCAAACCGGGGCGAATGTGCCCATCCCTGCCGATACAAATACGTACTCCAGGAAGAAAAGCGGCCCGGACAGTATTTTCCTGTGGAAGAGGACGGGCGGGGAACCTATATATTCAACGCCAAGGATTTGTGTCTTCTGAACAAACTGCCGCAACTGGTGAAAATCGGTGTTGACAGCGTAAAAATTGAAGGCAGGATGAAAAGCGTCTATTACGTTGGCGCTGTGGTCAGGGCCTACCGGGCTGCCCTGGATTATATTGCCGCACATGCGGCAGATTCCCTGACAGATAATAAGAGCTTTTTACTGCCTCCCCGTTATATGGATGAACTCTTGAAGGTCGGCACCAGGGGGTATACTGAGAACTTCATGTTCGGGCCGCCGGGTGCCGGTGAAATGCTCTATGACAGGCCGCGCACCGACCAGGAGTATGTGCCGGTTGGTGTGGTTCTGGACTTTGGCGGGACAAAAAAAGAAAAAAAGTGGCTGGAAGTGGATGTGAGAAATCCCGTACGGACAGGTGAAACGGTGGAGTATCTCGGCAAGGGCATTGATGTTGTGCCTGTAACAATAAAAGAGTTGCTTGACATGGATGGTATACCCGTCAACCGGGCCAATCCCGGAAGTACTGTCAGGATAATTTATGACGCGGATGTTGATCCGGGCTGGCTGATCAACGGCCTGCTCAGAAAGAAGAAGTGAAACCTGCAGTGCTTGTTACCCGCCATGCTCCGGGCCCGTATTGCCACCTCTGCCAGGCCATGAATGTTGCAGTATAGCTCGGAGTTTGACTGGAATCCATCAGGCAAATTAAGGCAGGCCTGTTTCATTTTAAACAGCTTTGAATGCGAATAAATTATTGATATTTATCAAAATAATTCTTCTTGTATAATTACAATTATTTTTAAACAAATATCTAGTATATCATCAGAGATTTTTAAGAAGAACCGTGATTTTGCTGTAAAGCTTAGGGAGTTTAATACACCGGTAAATTACGGCAGGACATACATGACATAATACCCCAGTGGTCCGGTAAAGTATAATTCATTGTCATCCGTAAATTCGCAGCCTACAGAATTTTTGCGTATATTCCTGACAATAGCCTCTTTCCTGATTACAGTCTGATATTCATCGTCAAGCATAAATTCTATTGTAAGTTCATCGTTTAATTGAAAAAGGTGGGCAAAGGAGCAGGTAAATAAGAGACCGGTAAGTGAAAGATCTTCGATGGTAAGCTCACCAACCCAGTCATTTTGTGAATGATTGATGTAGCTCCCCTGCAGCTGAATTCTCTTGCGAACTCTTTTTCGGAATTCGACAAATACCTGAAAGGAATTGCAACATTTTACATTAACCCTGCGCTTACCCCTGAACATATCCACATGGACTTCTCTTTGTTGGTCACAATGCGGGCAGGTCAGCACAACTGTATTGTCAGGCCTGACATATATTTTCTTTGGTTCTTTTATGATTACATCAAAGGTTTTGCAGCATTTAACACTAAACCTGTTCTGACCCCTGAACAAATCGGCGTCGACTTTTCTCTGCTCGTTACAATAAGGGCATTCCAGTAAAGCTGTATTGTCATACCTGATAAATATTTTTTTTGGTTCAGACATGTTCGGATTGTTGTAAATTGTCAAATAATATTAAGGTATTATTAAATATTTTTTCTCATCATTCGGTCAAAATGGCTGCAAAAAAAAGATTGATCATACAAAGTTTATATTGGCTGGAGGCTGGGCAGAGATAACGGAGAATTTCACAGGGGACCGGCTTGCTGGAATTCTTGCTCTGTGAGAGAAAAATACCATTTCAGGAGAGTAGAGGCAATAGTAACTTTTGTGAGCAGGATTAGTGAACAAAAAAATAGCAGGCAACACGGAAAAATTATCATCTTAACTCTGCTGCCTTTTGCAGGTGACGGACCACCTCTTCCAGGCCGATTCTGCCACCGATGGTGCCACCGGTCAAGGACTCAGACAGGACAGATATTTCGTTTCCTGCAGTCACCTGTAACCAGGATGATGACTTCACTTATGACATAACAAAATATCCCAATTGGTCGTCAAAAACTCCACCGGAAAGTTCAAATTCACACCCGACCCTTCTTTTGCGAATATTCCTGACAATAACATCTCTCCTGATATCAGTACCGTTTTCCTGGTCAAGGGTGAATTCTACGATAAGCTCATCATCAACTTTGAAACCGGGAGCGTCCAGACTTGAAAAGGCAAGGCCGATTACTGAAATATCCAGGATGACGATATCACCTCTGCTGCCCTTTCGTGACGGATAACTATGGCTTCCTTTCAGAAATGTTTTCTTGCGGATTTTTTTCCGGAATTCCAGAAAGACCTTGAACGTTTCCTGGCAGAAGCACCTGACTCTGATTTTATGTCTCGACCCTCTGAACCGGTCGGCTTGAATAGTTCTCCACTGCCCGCAGTATGGACAATTTAATACAGCTGTATTGTCCGGCATGACATATGTTTTTGAGAATTCTGCTTCCGGCATGCAACCTCTCCTTTCCAATGGGCAATAAAAATCAAGATAAATCGTATTACGGCTTCTTCCGGTAAAAGACCAGTCAAACAGCTTCATTTTAACTGGATGATGATTTTCCTCCAGGGGCCCAGGGGCCATCGTCTGGCTTTGCCTTTATTCTGGCAAATACCATGAAATTATTGAAAATGCCAAATATTCCTTATCATCAGGACAGTAAAATGTAGAATCCCACCATGTCCATGAGGGCAACCGGAAAAAAATCAAATGCAGTGTGTCATTAAAACTACATAAATACAGGTATGGCGTAACGGAGCCTGATGATCCGGTAATGCATCTCTGATAGTCGGGAAACATCCGGATATATTTTCCGCCCATTATTACTTTTTGCTGCTGAAATACAATGGCTAAGGCCGGTACTGCTGTGATCCCGGTATCTTTTCCGGCCATGGGG
>JAWVYE010000032.1:0-9492 GCA_033722905.1 Desulfobulbales bacterium | reverse complement strand
TTTTTGCCCTTGATGTCAAGTTTTTTGCGGAGGTTGCGGCGGTGGAAATCAACAGCGCTGACCGATACTTTAAGGAGATAGGCCACTTCTTTGTTGGATTTTCCCTGGCGGATAAAATCCGCTATCTGGATTTCCCTGGGAGTCAGGCCATGATACTGTGCCGAAAGTTTTTTAGAAAATGAGGAGGTTATTTCTGAAAGATTTGTCTTAATGGTTTCCAGGTACACCTTTTGAGATTTCTCTGTCAAGGTGTGTTCAAGCTCATTGATAAAAGGAAATACCAGTTCCTTTACATTTGCCAGCACCTTTTTTTCCAGCTCCTCTTTTGCTGCCGCACTTTCCTTGAGCAGGACTTTCAGGGCCGTAACGGTTTCTTCAAGCATAGCGGTGCGCTGCCGTAAAGTCTCTTCAACCTGCTTCTGATCGCTTATATCGCGGATGGATTCGACTGCCCCCACATAGTTTCCCTTCTTGTCATACAGGGGCGCTGCCAAACCCGACAGGTAGGCGCCTTTGCCTCCGTATGCAGAGGCAACAAATGCCTCGGCATGCAGCGTCTTCCGGTCAATCATCTTGACTTCGTAATGTTTTCTGAGCTGGGGATTTTTGTTTTCCACCAGGTCAATCAGGATAGGTCTCTTCTTACCGTAAAAGGGAATTGCATATACAAAATCCCCTTTGCCGACAATTTCCGCCGCTGCAACCCCGGTCATTTTTTCAATTGCCCTGTTCCACGCAACCACAACACCACTGTTGTCAATGACGAATGTGGCATCCGGCAGAAAATCAATAATTTCGGTATAGTCAAACGACATATTTTTTTATAAGGCAAACAGGTTTCGTGCCGGAAGTAATTAATAATAGATTGCCTTCACCTCGCCGGGTCATTTCCGCAGCCTTGGCTGCTGCCGGTATTTAAAATAGGCACCACAGGCGCCTTCGCCCGACACCATGCAGGGACCGATGGGTTGTTCAGGCAGGCAGGCAGTGCCGAACAGTTTGCAGTCGGCAGGTGTCTTGATTGATTTCAGGACATCGCCGCAGGCGCAGCCAGCAGGATCTTTGGCATCAACTACTGTTAAATCAAACCGTTTCCTGGCATTGTATAAATCATATTCCCGCCGGATTTCGAGACCGCTCCCCGGAATAGTGGTCAAGCCCCGCCAAAAGGCAGCCGCCGGCTCAAACACCTTATACATGACAGACATGGCGTGTCGGTTGCCTGCCCTGGTAACAGCCCTGTCATAAGCTATCTCAACCTGTGGCTTTTTGCTCTTAGCCTGAACAGCCAGCATATAAACAGCCTTGAGGATATCAACCGGCTCAAAGCCTGCAATAACACAGGGGATTTTATAATCTCTGACATACGGCTCATAGGCGTCGGCACCTATCATAATGGAGACATGCCCGGGACAGATGAGTCCGTCGATCCTGATTTCAGGATCTGCCAGGAGCACGTCTAAAGCCGGGGGCATTGTCTTATGAGATGAAATGACCGAAAAATTTTCCAGACCTTCATTCTCAGCTGTGAGTATGGCTGCAGCCACAGTCGGAGTAGTGGTTTCGAAGCCGACCCCCGGAAAGATAATTTGCTGTCCGGGGTTTTGTCTGGCAATCTGCAGAGCGTCAAGGGATGAATATACAGTCCTGATATCCGCTCCCTCTGCCCTGGCGGCCTGCAGGGATGACTTCGATCCTGGGACCCTGAGGAGGTCCCCGAAGGTTGTGATTATTGTGTCCTCAAGCTCGGCGGCTTTGATAAAGGCGTCAATATCGGCTGTTGCCGTAACGCAGACCGGGCAACCGGGACCTGAAGTGAGAGTTATTGCACGCGGCAGCAGTTCCCTGATCCCGTTGCGGCAGATGGAAACCGTGTGTGTGCCGCACACCTCCATGAACCGGACCGGCGGAATATCTCTTTCCTCTTTGAGAAGGGTGACGAGCCCGGCGGCCACATCTCCGTCCCGGTATGTTTTTAACCATTCCATCATTAAGTTTCAGTTTGCAGTGCCTTTTTTCCGGTACTCAAACCCTGCAAAATATCTCCTTTATCATTTTCTTTTCACCTTGACCCCTTTATCATTTTCAAATATCGCCCTGCCGGCAATCGCCTGGCCGAGTGAGATACCGCCGTCATTACTTGGCACCTGTTCATGTGTATAAACGGCAAAGGCGAGATTTTCAAGATTCTGCCTGAGCTGCCTGAGCAGGGTTACGTTTTGGAAAACTCCGCCGGATAAAACAACGGTATTGATGCTGTTCTGCGCCCTTATATCTTTACATGCCCGGGTAAATAGGGCGGCCAGCGTATTGTGAAACCGCCGGCTGATAGCCTGGGGCGGCTTGTTTGCCAGAATATCCTGGACCAGGGCGTGGATGATCGGTGCCACTGGCAGCTGCCAGGGTAATGGATCCTTCTTGATAACCTCGTAAGAATATGCTGACCTGTCCGTGTCATCCGGTTCAAGCAGCATTTCAAGTTCAGCCGCAGCCTGGCCCTCGAAGCTGACAGTGTGACGCAGCCCGAGCAGGGCGGCGGCGGTATCAAAGAGTCTGCCGCAGCTGGAGGTTAACGGTGAGTTTATCGACTTGTCAATCATCTGCTGGATAATGGAGATCTCATCACCATGTTCATGGATAAGCCGCAGGTTCATATTTATGCACTCAGCACCGAAAGCCCGGTAGAGATGGCTTGCCGCCATGCGCCACGGTTCCAGGATTGCAGCGTCAGCGCCCGGCATTTCTACGGTTGACAGGTGGGCACAACGTTCGTACATATGGTAATCAGCCAGCAGTATTTCGCCGCCCCAGACGGTGCCATCCGGGCCATATCCGTTGCCATCAAGGGTGACAGCGATAACAGGGCCGTCAAGACCATGTTCTGCCATGCAGCTTGCCGCGTGGGCATGGTGGTGCTGCACCGCGACTGCGGGCAATTTTTTCTGTCGGGATGCATACCTGCTGCCTGCATAATCAGGATGCAGGTCATGGACCAGGAGATCTGGTTCCAGGCGCAGGAGTGACTGAAAATGGCGGATGATATTTTTCTGGTGCACCTGGGTGTCAAGGTTATCCAGGTCGCCGATGTGCTGGCTTACAAAGGCTTCATGCTCCTTGGTAAGGCAGATGGTATTCTTAATTATCGCCCCGAGTGCCAGGGTGCTGCCACCGTTTTGTTTCAGGTTAACCACGGACGGGACATAGGCCCGTGCTCTCCTGTATATGACAGAGCTGCTGTTGGACAGGCGGATGACCGAATCATCCGCCTGGGTGATAATCTCCCTGTTGTGCAGCAGGAAATAGTCAGCAATATGGGCAAGTTTAGCCAGGGCTTCGTCATTGTCCTTTACCACCGGGGAGCCCGACAGGTTACCGCTGGTCATTACCAGGGCTTGAAATTCACGGTAGTAAAACAGCAGGTGATGAATGGGGGTGTAGGGCAGCATCACCCCGATAAAACGGTTGTCCGGCGCAATATTTTCCGCCAGCATAAAAGGATGTTTTTTCTGCAAAAGAACAATCGGCTTGGCCCGCCCGCTCAATATTTTCTGCTCGGGCCGGGAAAAAACGGCAAATGATTTTACCCGGTCTTCAGCCGCCACCATTACAGCCAGGGGCTTATCAGGCCTGCCCTTTTTCATTCTCAGCCTGGCAACGGCATCAGAATTGACACCATCGACAGCAAGGTGAAAGCCGCCAATACCCTTTATGGCCACAATCTTGCCCTCATACAAAAGGTCTGCAGCCATGTGGATGGGATCAGAGCCGGCAACAGCTTTTCCGTCTGGTGTTGTCAGTGAGACTGCCGGCCCACAGGCAGGACAACAGGTGGCCTGGGCGTGAAAGCGGCGATCGAGCGGATCCATGTATTCCGCCATACAGCCGGCGCACAGATCAAACTGTTTCATCGCCGTCAGAGGCCTGTCATATGGGGTTTTTTCAATCAGAGTATAACGGGGGCCGCAATCTGTACAGTTAATAAAAGGGTATAAATAGCGCCGGTCATCGGGATTGAAGAGTTCGGTTAAGCAGCTGCTGCAGACATCTGAGTCAGGGGTAATGGGACCGATTCTGTTGCCGGCGGGAATACTATCAACTATGAGAAAATTTTCCCGGATATCCCCGGGCCCGGCCTTCAGCTCTTCAACATGCAGTTCCTCGATATGGGCAAGGGGAGGTTTATCACGGACAATGTCCTTGGCGAAACCTTCAATTTCCCGGGGAGTTCCGACTATTTCAATGGTGACCCCGGCTACGGTATTGGCAATGTAACCGGTCAGCTCTCTTTCCCGGGCAAGTCTGTATACAAAAGGCCTGAACCCCACCCCCTGGATAATGCCGCTTATTGTAAAGCGGGACCGGATTATTTTGGTGTCTGTTCCTGGATCCAATTGTGCCAATCGTCAAGCCCCTGTCCGGTATAGGAGGAGATCTCAAAAATCATCAGGTCAGGATTGATGCCCCTGGCCGCCTCCTTTATTTTTTCTATGTCACAGCGAAGGTGCGGCAGCAGGTCTACTTTGCTGATTAAAAGGACACGGGATTCTTTGAACATGAGCGGGTACTTGTATGGTTTGTCGTCACCCTCGGTAACACTGAGCATCATCACCTTGTGGTCTTCACCGACATTGAACTCGGCAGGACAGACAAGGTTGCCGACATTTTCAACAACCAGAAGGTCCAATCCGTCGAGATTTAAATCTGAGAGAGCATTCTGAATCATGTTGGCGTCGAGATGGCAGGCCCCGTCAGTTTCAATCTGCACCGCCTCCAGGCCTGCAGCAGCAACTCTTTCAGCATCAAGGCTGGTCTGGATATCGCCTTCAATTACGCCGATTTTGAGTCGGCCAGCAAAGTGCTTGCCCATCTCTTCAAGTAGGGTGGTTTTGCCGGCTCCGGGAGAACTCATAAGGTTGATTACCGTGAGCCCGTGTGTATCAAAAAGTTTCCTGTTATCCCGGGCTATCCTGCTGTTGGCATCCAGGATGTTTTTAACAACTGCTACTCTCAATGTTCTCTCCTTTGCAGTAGAAGGCGAAATTTACTCCAGCAAAATCTTTCTGATCAGGCGATGGACCAGGATAATACCCCATGTGAACCTCTTGCGCAAAGGGTTAAATAGTATCTATATAAATTATTAAAATAAAAGGAGAAAATAAGATAAAAGCCGCTTGGTCCTCACCTTTAACCAATAAGGCAATAGCGCCACTAATTGTTCCAGCGGAGGACCTTGTCCTGGAAATCAATGGTGTATTGGTAATTTTTCAGAAAGTTCATACCGAGGAGACCGTCAAAAGGCACTTCGGGCCCCCTGTGCTGTATGATTCCGGCGACGAGATTTTTCTGCGTGTGGGGGCCAACCGTTACTGCATCAAGTCTGAAACCCTCCGCCGCAATTAATTTGCCCCCGGCTACCCGGATAGTGCCCTTCTGCGGTTTCCTGACCAGGAGTTTTTTGGCAATATCCTTGTGCAGGGTTATGTTTGTCGAACCGGTGTCCAGCAGCAGCCTGGCCTCAACCTGTCTGCCTCTGTAAGAGAGGAGAACCGGCACAATCACATGGTTGTTCATTAAGGATATTGCTGTTTCAGCCTCTGCTGCCGGCGGGGGTTCCGGCAACGTATATTGGGCTGCAGGTTCTTGCGGTAAGGGTCTTGGCTCCATCTCTATGACATCAAGTTGGCCCGGTGACTGGACAGGGGGGATATTCGTCATGTGACGCACGCCGTTTTCATCGGTCCAGGAATAAATTTTATCCCCCGGTATTGCCGTACTTGCGAGAAAAACTCCCATCAAGAATGCAAGACCTATAGTAAAATGTTTCATGGTCAATTGCCTGTATTGATGCGCATAAGTTATTTTCTTGTTCAAAATACCCTGTCTGCTATAATAACCATTAACTGTGCTGTATGCATAAAAAACAACCCCATACGAAAATTTCCTGCCGGCGGCAAACATATCATGCTAGAAGCGATCAGGCTCATTGCAGAGCGTAAGATAAGTGAAGCAATCCGCAAGGGGCTTCTGGATAACCGGGATTGGCATAACAGGCCTCTGCCGGTGACCAATGACAACCTGGTGCCGGAAGAATTGCGCATGGCGCATAAAATTCTAAAAAACGGGGGGTATCTTCCTCCTGAAATAGAGGCAAAAAAAGAAATTCAACAGATTGAAGACATGCTGGCTGGCTGCGAGGACGAATGCACAAGGGTGAAACAGATAAAAAAATTAAACTATCTTGTTTTAAAACTGAATGCCATGAAAGGTGACAGTGTCAGCCTTGCAAGCCAGGAGGAGTATTACCGCAGGATTGTTGAGAGGATCAGCGTCAGACAGAAGAGCCAAGAATAGGCAAAATCGCTATTTTTCCCAAAGAATAACACCGCAGTTGGACACTCTGGATATTCAAAAAGATTTTGTCGAGTCCAGCAGTAGTGTCACCGGCCCCTGGTTGGTCAGGTCGACATCCATCATGGCCTGGAATTTTCCTGAAACCACTGGGACTCCGAGATTTGCTGTCTCCCGGATAAACAATTCATAGAGGGTCTCTGCCTGAGCAGGCGGAGCAGCTTGAGAATAGGAGGGACGCCTGCCTTTTCTGCAGTCGCCATAGAGGGTGAACTGGGAGACGACGAGTACTTCTCCGCCGACATCAAGAACAGAGAGGTTCATCAGTTGGCCCTTATCGGGAAAAATCCTTAAATGGGCAATTTTTTCAGCGAGCATTTTGGCATCCCCGGACGTGTCATGTTTCCGGACCCCTAATAAAACCAGCAAACCCGGACCAATCGCGGAAATGACAGAGCCATTTACCCTGACCGATGCTTTTTTGACAAGTTGAACAACCGCGCGCATCTGTGAGTCCTTTAAGAGAAAAAGTTTGCGTAAGTTTCTGTATTTAATTAAAGGCAGTTTTTCCGGATAACTTTACAGTAACAGATTAAAAGCAAAGCACAAAAAGGAAAAAACCTCATTGCGCATAGCGGTTCTTTATGGGTAAATGAAGAATATGGTGCGGAAATTCTTCCTTGTTGTGATTGTCAGGAAATTTTCCTATGATGTTTTTTTATCTGTTTGCATAAATTTTTTGCAGGCATAATGAAAAAAATATGTCTGTTGCAAGAATTTTTTTCTCCCAAAAGGTTTGGAAATAAAATCAAAAATCCCTGAAAATGAGCATGTGCGGCAGCAGGCTGTGAAGCTGCAGACAGGCGGATCATTGGCTTCCGGTCCCTTGCCCTGTCTTCTCTTTGCCATAGTTGTTTTTCTGCTGTACTCAAATACCTTTCAGAGTCCTTATATCTTTGATGACTGGTACCATATTGAGGCAAATCCGCATATCCGCATGACAGACTTCAGTCTGGATGCACTCAAGCGGGCAGCTTTTGACAGCCCGCTGCATCGCCGTCCTCTCGCCTATGTCTCCCTGGCCCTTAATTACTATTTCGGCGGCTATGAACTTTTCGGCTATCATATTGTTAATATCCTTATTCACCTTGGCGCAGCCATATTTCTCTACCTGTTTCTGCAGACTACTTTCAGCATGCGGGAGTCTCAGAAGAATACCAAGTACGGGGACTGGCTTCCTTTCTTTGCTGCTTTGATCTGGCTTGTGCATCCCCTCCATGTCCAGTCGGTAACCTATATTATCCAGAGAATGAACAGCATGGCAGCCATGTTCTATATCCTGGCACTGCTCTTCTATGTGCGGGCCCGCCTGGCGCAGAGCAGGGCAAAGCGGTTATTGCTTTTCAGCGGATGTTTTTGTGCAGGTGTCTTGGCTCTAGGCTCAAAGGAGATCGCAGCCACTCTGCCCCTTTTCATTCTGCTTTATGAATGGTTTTTTCTGCAGGACCTGAGCTTTTCCTGGTTGCGGAAAAGGATTCTGCCGCTGTTAGGTATCGGTCTTTTTCTCTCCATGGCTGCAATACTCCTTTGGGATCTTAACCTGGTATCTTCAATAATCAATAGCTATAACATCCGTGATTTCAATATGATGCAGAGGATTCTAACCGAGTTCAGGGTTGTGCTGTTTTATGTCAGCCTGCTCCTGCTGCCGCATCCGGGAAGATTAAACATAGATCATGATTTTCAGCTTTCGCTATCCCTGGTTGATCCCGTGACAACATGCCTTTCTCTGGCAGTACTTTTGGTCCTTTTCGGGCTCGCAACTGTTCTGGCTCAAAAGGAAAGGCTGCTTTCCTTCTGCATTTTCTGGTTTCTGGGCAATCTGGTCATTGAATCATCTGTAATAGGGCTTGAGATCATTTTCGAGCACCGGACCTACCTGCCTTCCATGCTTGCAATTCCGGGAGCTGTCATTGTCGGCAAACGTATATTGCCTACCAGATTACAGCAGATTTCTCTGGCCCTGACGGTATTAGTAATTTTTTCATTCTGGACGTATGAGCGCAATACGGTCTGGCGGGATGAGGTAACCCTGAGGCGGGATGCAGCGGCAAAATCCCCTGCTAAAGCACGGGCGTTGGCGATACTGGCAAATGCCCTGGAAAGGAACCATGAATACGAGGAAGCTGCATTTTACTACAGGAAAACATTGAATTTAAATCCCGGAAATGCTGACGAAATTAATTATAACCTTGGTAATGTTCTCATGGCCCAGAGAAAAATAGACCAGGCCGTCGAACACTTCAAGACAGCTCGCCGGTTGAATCCCGATGCAGCTCCGATACGTTTGAATCTGGCCAACGCCTTGGCCATGCAGGGTCAAACTCTTGCAGCATATGCTGAATTGCAGGAATTGATCAGGCTCCACCCAAGGGAACCGCGGGCCCATAATAATTTTGGTATGCTGTTGCTGCAACTGGGAAGACCCAAAGAGGCGGTTTTTCATTTCAGCGAAGCTTTAAGATTGCAGCCAAAGTACGCGCAGGCTCGCTCAAACCTTGAAGCAGCTATGCAACGTATGAAAAATGTAACACCCAGCCATTAGAGATTTCCCCAAGAATTAATCCTGGACATTTTTGTCTATCTGGATGCCAAATTTCTTCAAGCGTTTCCAGAGGGTGACTCTGCTTATGCCGAGGCGTCTTGCAGCTTCAGACTTGTTGCCGCCGGCCGATTGCAGGGCCTGGATAAGTTCACGGCGGGTGCTGCCCGGGCTGCTTTCAGCCGGTAAGCCCCTGGCCTGCTGAAAATGGAGCGGCTTATGCCCAAGCATCTGGGCCGGCAGGTGGGCAATGGAAATCTCTCCCTGCGGGCAGAGCACAAAGGCATATTCAATGACATTGATCAATTCTCTGATGTTGCCCGGCCAACTGTACTGCATGAAAAAATCAAGTGCATCTTTGGCAATGCCGGTGATCTCTTTTTCTGTTTTCAAAGCCATCCTGTTGATAAGAGAGTCGGCAAGCAGCGGAATGTCATCGCGTCTGTCACGCAAGGGCGGCAGATAAATGGGGATGACATTTATGCGGTAGTAAAGGTCTTCCCTGAATATCTCCTCCTGCATTAATTTGTTCAAATCCTTAT
>JAWVYE010000031.1:0-9576 GCA_033722905.1 Desulfobulbales bacterium | reverse complement strand
GCCCCAAAAGACCTGTTGGGCATAAATTGGAGCCGGGATCTGAATTGACTGCCATCAAACAGGTCGCCGATATTTATCCGGGTGTAAGCTAAATTTCCGCCACCCGGGTACAGTAAAAAATGCAAAGGAGGTCATCATGAAAAAGCTTCTGTTCTTTGTAACAGCTCTTGTATGCTCATGGATTTTTATTTATGCAGCCGGCGCCGCCGCAACAGCCCCCATCAATGTCAATGCTGATGGAGTTGCCATCAAGGGCTATGATCCTGTGGCTTATTTCACTCTTGGCCGTCCTGCAAAGGGAAAGCAGGAATTCCAATTTGAATGGCAGGGTGCCAAATGGCTGTTCTCCAGCCAGGACCATCTTGCCGGGTTTGTGCAAAATCCGGAAAGATATGCACCACAGTATGGCGGCTACTGAGCCTATGCTGTCAGCCGTGGGTCCACGGCAGATATCGACCCGGAAGCATGGTCAATTGTTGACGGCAAACTTTACCTTAATCTCAATAAAAAAATACAGGCCACCTGGGATAAAGACAGGCAGGGATATATAAAAAAGGCTGACCGAAACTGGCCTGATCTGTTAGGCAGATAATATACTTGTCTTATAAGGAGGTGGCTGGAATGAAAACTATATTTGGGCAGAAAAACCTGTTCTGTTTGCCATGGACCCAGACAATTCTGGGAACGCACCTAGATGGCAAAATAAACTACATGGCCCTTGACTGGCTGACCCGGGTCAATTTCAAACCTGCGATGCTGGGGATATGCGTCAACAAAAGCAATGCTACCCATGATGCCATTCAGGACACCGGCGAATTCAGTATAAATATTCCCACAGCCGACATGGTTGTGGTAACGGATTATACCGGCCTGGTTTCAGGAAAACGCCGTGACAAATCAGACCTGTTCAAGGTTTTTTACGGCCAGTTGCAGCAGGCACCCCTGATCCAGGAATGCCCATTGAACATTGAATGCAAGGTGGACCAGCGCGTCGATCTGCCCACCAATTCTTTTTATATTGCGGAAATCATCAACATTTATTGCGATGAGTCATTCATGACCGACGGCAATCCGGATGTGGAAAAAATCAACCCCTTTGTGCTGACCATGCCTGATAACAGATTCTGGGCCCTGGGTGACTGCATAGGCAAGGCATGGCATGCAGGCAAAGAGTTTCGCGGCTTCAGGCAGAATAGCAATGAGTAATTTTGGTGGCTATTTTTTTTTGAGCAGGTAATCTTTCTCGCATGATTGCAATTTTTTCTCTATTTACCGTTGCCTTCCTGTCGCTCCTGGTGACAAGAATCGCGTCCATGGCCTTTATGCTCACCGGGCTGTCCCGTGAAGCGGCGCGTTTTCAGGCACGCTCCGCTTTTTCAGGTGTCGGTTTCACCACCTCGGAATCAGAGCTGATCGTCAACCACCCGGTACGCAGAAAGATTACCATGATCCTTATGCTCCTGGGCAATATCGGCATTGCAACAGTGGTGGCCACGATCATCGCCTCCCTCCTGAGTACAGCCGGTTCGACAAACTGGCTGCGAAACATCCTCCTGTTTATGGGATGCCTCAGCTTGCTCTGGTTCATCGCGGTCAGTCATTTTGTCGAACGCCACCTGAACCGGGTTATTGCCTGGGGCCTGAAGAAATGGACCAGAATTCAGGTCCAGGATTATGTCGCGATCCTGCACCTGCAGAATGAATTTGCCGTGTGGGAGATGAAGGTGGAGTCCGACAACTGGCTGGCCGGCAAATCACTCATTGAAGCAGGGCTGTCCCGTGAAGGCGTCCTTATCCTCGGCATCCAGAAAAAAAACGGCGCCTATATCGGGGCACCCCAGGGTATCAGCAGAATTTTTGCCGGGGATGTCCTGGTTATGTATGGCCCGTTGCAGCGCCTGGAAGAAATTGATCAGCGCAAAGCCGGAAAATCAGGTGACCGGGAGCACCATGAATCCATTGCAGAGCACCAGGACGAGTTAAAGGCTCAGGCAGAGACAGAAGATCATAAAAAATGATCCGGTGAAAAGTAAGCCCTGGAAACAGGGCCAACCTCATGCAGGCATAATTACTGCATAAAAAAAATTTAGTTCCGGAGCGATAATTCCATGTCCGGCAACCATGTCTGCCCCTGGTGGATGGCATATACCTTTGACAATCCTCTGCGGCAACTGATCCATAACCCGGAAAAAATGTTTGTCGGTTATGTAACAGAAGGCATGACCGTTCTCGATGTCGGCTGCGGCATGGGATATTTTTCCCTCGGGCTTGCCAGAATCGTCGGCAATAGCGGCAGGGTGATCAGTGTCGACCTGCAGCGGAAAATGCTTGACGTTCTGCGGCAAAGGGCTGCCAAAGCCGGGTTGGCATCGAGAATTGAATTGCATTGCTGCTCTGCTGATGCATTACATCTGACAACCCCCGTTGATTTCATCCTGGCCTTCTGGATGGTTCATGAGACCCCGGATCCTGGATCTTTTTTCACCCAGCTTGCTTCACTTCTCAAACCGGCCGGCAAACTCCTTTATGCAGAACCGTCCTTTCACGTTACTGACAGCAGATACCGCAGAATACTTGCGGCCGCCAAAAAATCTGGTTTTAATAAACTCCAGGACCTGAAAATCACCTTCAGCAGGGCGGCCCTTTTAAGCGTATAGATGCCCGTTCAAAACCTTGCAGCTGGGCAATCCCATCCCAATACAAGACGGCTTCCATTATGCTCAAGCACAACATGTCAATATGCCGTTGATTTCTTTGTGACATAACGTGTATATACAAGTATCCGGCATTTGACTCAATTAATCATGGTGTGACACATGGAATCCTCCAAAACCATTTTCGATTTCAAAGTCAGTAAAGCCGCCTTCTGGCTCCTGCTGCTTGTCCTGTTAACCGTCATTCTCAAGACATTGAGTTTCTTGTTCATCCCCTTGATTTTTGCCATACTCGCCTGTTATGCCATGGGTATCCCTTTCGACTTTCTCAAAAAACTGAAGATCCCCGGTTCTCTTAGGATTCTCATCATTACCGCAATTGTCCTGGCCGTAATCTTCGTGTTGGGCAAACTGGTTACCCATAATGTGAAGCAGTTCCAGATACAGCTGCCTCTCTACGAGGCGAAATTCTGGGATTACGCCGGAAAAATACTGATTTATTTTGATATCAGCGAAGAACAGGGCAAAGAGATGATCGATGCTTTTTTCAGCAACTTAAAGCAGAAAAAATTTGCCTCTCTCGGCGGCATGGTCCAGAACCTGGGCAGCTCTTTTTTCTCATTTATCGGCAACCTGATGTGGGTTCTGGTTTTTATGATCTTCATATTGGCTGAGCGTGAAGCATTTACCAGGCGCCTTATAAAAAAACTCGGCAAACAAAAGGCAGCACCTGTTCTTGAAACCATGGCCCGCGTCAATCAGTCTGTGCAGCAGTACCTGGGCCTCAAGACCCTGATCAGTCTGCTAACCGGTTTGGTGGTGGTGGTGATCCTCACCTTACTGGGCGTTGATTTTGCCCTGCTATGGGGAACCCTTGTCTTTATTCTCAATTTTATCCCCACCATCGGTTCCATTGTTGCCACTGTTCCTCCCATTGCCATTACCTTTTTTCAATTCGGTTCCATAGGCAAAACCATTGTTGTGGCAATTCTTCTCATTGCGACACAGTTAATTGTCGGCAACATCCTGGAACCAAAGATCATGGGCCGCGGCCTTAAACTCAGTCCCATGGTTGTTTTGCTGTCCCTCATTTTCTGGGGCTGGATATGGGGCATCCCCGGCATGCTCCTTTCGGTGCCCCTTACAGCAGCAATAAGAATCGGCATGGAACAGCTTGATTCAACACGAACCATTGCAGAACTGATAAGCAGCGACTGATTTCAATATGAAAATGACAACCAATGAGGACAGAAATCCGATGAACAAACAAACCAATTTCACCTGTTCCAAGTGCAGCGCAGCCTGGCGTAAAGGCAGCAGCACAAACTGCTGGAGTACTGACCCGGAAAACCCTCCGGCTAAACCGGCCAACTGCCCCACCAAGGACCATGCCGATATCATCAATGACTCCTTTGAACTGTATAAGGGCGATGCCGAGGATGCCAAAATGGCCAATGTAGCGGCCAGGGTCGAAGGGCTCTGCTACCAGCCCATACCAGGCACTGATGCCATTAATGCCCGCTGGACCAGGGTTGAAGATACTGTAGCCTTTGCCAAGCTCATGGGATATAAGAAAATTGGCATGGCAACCTGTATCGGGCTGCTTGATGAAACAAACCGCCTGGCTGCCATTCTCGAGGCCCAGGGGTTCAAAGCAGTCAGTGTCTGTTGCAAATCGGGCAGTATTGACAAGCTTGAGCTCGGACTCAAAGAAAAGGAAAAGGTGCGGCCCAACACCTTTGAACCGGCCTGCAACCCGGTTGCACAGGCGAGGCTTTTGAACAGGGCCGGGACGGATCTGAATATTATCGTCGGCCTCTGCGTGGGGCACGATATCCTGTTCAACAAGTATTCCGAGGCGCCGGTTACAACCCTTGTGGTCAAGGACCGGGTTGCGGGGCATAATCCTGTGGCAGTATTATACGGACAGAATTTCTATTATAAACGGCTGCAAAGCCAACCCGTTCTTCAGGATGACCGATAGTTTATTTACTGCATGACTGACCACCGGCAAGCCATTTCCCTGAAAGCTGAACGCATAAAGGAGGAACTGCAGCAGTACTTTATGCATTCCTCCATGGCATGCCCCTACGGCCTGCCCTTTCTGGCGGTGTACAACCAGGCCCTTTTTGACACCATGCCTGATTTTGTCATGCAGGCATACCTCGAAGCGGGTTATCGCCGCAACGGCAACATTATCTACAATATGCACTGTCCCGAGTGCAATGCCTGTGTGCCGGTCCGTTTAAAGCCGCAAGAATTCAAACCGAATCGAAATCAAAAAAGGGTCTGGAACAGGAACCGGGACATCTCGGTAGAAACAGCCCCGCTTGCCTGCAGCGAAGAGAACCTGGCACTGCTGGAAAAATTCCTGGCTACAAGATATCCGGGCCGGGATAGCACCGCCCTGGAATATTACAACAATTTCTTCCTGAACCACATAACCGATTCGGTTGAGTTCAGGTACAGGATAGGATCGGAACTGGTGGGTGTTGCCATTGTTGACCTGAGTCCTTTATGGCTCAATGTCGTCTTTTATTATTTTGACCCTGAACAGGGAAAACGGAGCCCCGGAACATACAATATTCTGTACCTTATTGAATTCTGCAAAGAGCACAACATACCGTTCATCTACATTGGTTACTGGATTGACGGGGTCAAAGCCATGAGCTATAAAGCCTTATTCAAGCCCCATTATCAGTACCGTGATGACAGGTGGCATCAGGTCAGCCGCTGATCTGCTTACTTCTCAGCCACTGAAGTACCGAAAATAGAAGAGCGCACCTTGCTGCGGAAAGAGGCCAGGCGATCCTTGCCTTCGGCAATAAAGACATAAAGGACCGGCACGACCACCAGAGTCAGGAAGGTTGCGACCATCAGGCCGAAGATGACCACAATGGCCATGGACCTCCACCATTGGCTCGACTCACTGACCCAGGAAATGGCCAGGTTGTGAAAATCAAACGAGACGCCGGTCACCATGGGCAGGAGCCCGAGGATGGTTGTCACTGCTGTCAGCAGCACCGGCCGCAGACGTGTTGCCCCTGCAGCGGCAACCGCTTCACGCAGTTCAAAACCCCGCTGGCGCAGCTTGTTTATATAGTCAATTAAAACAATGCCGTTATTAACCACGACACCGGCAAGGGAGATGACGCCCACCCCGGTCATGATTATACCGAACGGTGAGCCGATGACTGTCAAACCCAGGAAAGCTCCTCCCAGTGACAGGATCACGGCCGTCATGATGATAAAAGGCTGGGCCACCGAGTTAAACTGGGTGACCAGGACCAGGAATATCAGGAAAAGGGCAATGGCAAAAGCCCGTGAAAGAAATTCCTCTGATTCCTTCTGGAATTCAAACTCCCCGGTAAATGTTATGCGATAGCCCGGGGGCAGCTGCGCATTCCTGAGAAGTTCTTCCGCCTGGCTCCGGGCAACCGGGCCGGGAATCTTATTTTCATCAACATTGGCCTTGACCGTTACGACCCGCTCATGATCTATGCGGACAATGTCACCGAGTCCCCCGGCAAATTCAATGCGGGCCAGAGTTGTCAAGGGCACGGTTTTTCCCGAAGGAGTCGGCAGCATCAATTCCCGCAACACATCGGTCACCCTGCGTTTGGCATCCGACAGCTGCACGGTGATGTCGTAATCCTCATCCCCTTCCCGGTAGGTCGATACCTCCAGGCCGTTATAGGCGGTCTTGAGGGCTGTGCCTATATTATCGGTGTTCAGGCCGAAAAGGGCCGCCTTCTGGCGATCAAGCTTTATGCGCACGGTCGGGGTGCCTTCAACATAATCATCCCTGATATCGACGACATAGGGAATATTGGCGATCATCTCACGGATGGTCTTGGCAATGCGGCCCAGTATCTCGAAATCATCCCCGGCGATCTCGATATTTATGGGTGAACCGGTGGGTGGCCCCTCCTCCTGTTCGGCAACGGTGATTTTTGCCCCCGGAATATTCCGGACCCGCTGCCGGATAATTTCCATGGATTCGGAGCTGGGGGTCAGCCGGTCCTCCAGGTCAATAAACTGGATACCGACATGATTCGGAGCGTTGGGGTCAAACATCATGCCGGGGCCTGATGTAACAACGGACTTGGCATAAATATACTCGATATTCGCTATATCGCTGGGACCCCAAAATTTTACCCCGCCGACTTTGCTGTGCTCCTTGGGTTCATAGGAGGCCATGTACTCTTCGGCAACAGGCTGACCCGGCGCAACCGTATCAAGGCCGTTTACCTTGACTTCAACCTGCCGCACCACGGAATCAATATAATCCAGATCAGCACCCTCGGGCGTATCCAGGTTCACATACATGGCCTTGGGCTCTATGTGGGGGAAAAACTCAACAGGCTTCTCCAGACCGACCCTGAGAAGCCATATCTGCACGAGAAGCACTAGAATGCAGACAGCGATCAGAATTACTGCAAGCTTATGATTCATGGCCTGCTGCAGGAATTTTGTATACGGGACAAGGACAGGCCCCTTGATGTCCACCGGACTCTCACCGGCCCTGGCAATATCTTCCGCGCTTACGGTGCTCTGAGTGCCGGCGCCGGGTCTGATTTTCATAAAAATTGAAGCCAGGGCAGGATTGATGATCATGGCGACGAAGAGGCTGGAAGAAAGTGTGACGATCAGGGTCAGCGGCAGATAACTCATGAATTCCCCCATGATACCGGGCCAGAAAAGCATGGGAAAAAAAGCTGCCAGAGTTGTCAGGGTGGAGCCGATCACTGCATAGGCCACTTCAGAGGTTGCCTTTTTGGCCGCCTCAAGACGGGGCACGCCCTGCTCCAGATAACGGTAGATATTCTCCACTATGACAATGGCGTTGTCCACCAGCATGCCCAGGGCCAGGGTCAGACTGAACAGGACAACCATATTCAATGTTATGTCCAGGACATAGAGCACGGCAAAAGACAGGAGCATGGAAAAGGGAATGGCCAGGCTGACCAGAACGGCATTTCTGATGCCCATGGCGAACAGAATGACAAACACCACAAGGACCAGGCCGGAGAGAATGTTATTCTCCAGGTCGGCGACCATATTGCGGATATCCTTTGCCTTATCCATGAGCTTGGTGATCTCGATGCCCCGCGGCCAGGTTGGTTTCACCCTTGCCAGCAACTCATCTATGGCGTCGGTGATGGCAATAATGTTCTCGCCGGCCCGCTTCTTGACCATGATGTTAACCGCTTCCCTGCCGTTCAACCGGGAGCGGCTTGTCTCATCCTTGAAGCCGTCCACCACCCGGGCCACATCCTTGAGATAGACGGGCTGCCCCTGGTGAGTTCCCACAACAAGATGATATATCTCATCGGGCTGTTCGAATTCTCCGGGAACTCGCAGTTGAAAACGCCCATCCCCCAGACGGATGACACCCCCGGAAGTGTTCCTGTTCTCCTGGGTTACAATATTCTGCAGGGCAAAAATCGGAATATTGTAATAGGCGAGTTTTTCAGGGAATGCCTCTACCCTTATCTCCCTTTCTATACCGCCTGTGATCTCTGCCTCAAGCACGCCCTGGATGGCTTCGATATCATCCTTGAGATCATCGGCGATATCCTTCAAGCAGACTATGCCACAGGTGCCGGAAAGAGAGAAAACAACAATGGGTAGCTCGGAAAAGTTCACCTCGAAGACGGTGGGATCATCCTCCAGGTCGGCGGGCAGTTCATTCTTGGCCTCATCAACGCGGTCCCGAACTTTCTGCAGGGCGTCATCGATATCGGTGCCGGTGATAAATTCAATATTTATCGAAGACAACCCCTCGGAGCTGACGGAGTGTATTTTCTTGATCCCGGCAAGGCCTTTCAGTTTTTTCTCTATTTCAATGGTAATGGAGGTTTCGATATCCTTGGAGGCCACCCCTTTATAGCTTGTTGAAACAAAGACATTGGGAATGGTGATGTCGGGTTCACTTTCCCTTGGCAGAACCCTGTAGCAGTAGGTACCTATGATCAGGATTATGACAGCCAGCACCAGAACACTCACCCGCTGGCGCACAGCAGTATCGGATAATATCACCTGGTTATCTCCGCAGGATCGGCTACCGTTCTTACCACATTGAGCTGCTGTCCGTCATCAACGCTTCTGTGGCCTACAATTACTACATGCTGTCCCGGTGCAAGCCCTTCAGTCACCTGAACCTGCCAGCCGTCAAGAATGCCCAGTTTAACTTCCTGAAGCCTGGCAACATTATCATCCTCAAGATAAATGAAGTGTCTGTCGTCCCGGGCAATTACCGAGTAAAGCGGGATGGCCAGGGCGTCGTCATATTCCGCCTTGACAATCTCAACCCTGGCAAACATGCCGGGCAGTATCTCTCCTGACCTGTTAGGGACTTCCAACTCCAGCCTGAAGACCTGGGCCTGGGAATCGGGTGCGATTGCCAGGAAATATTTTTGCGCTCGTATTATCTTGTTCTGCAGGGCCTCAATGGTCAGTTCAAACATGTCAATCCTGCGCACCGCATCCACATCCGCTTCCGGTATACCGACTATGACCTTCACCCGGTCTATATCCAATACGGTGGCCACAGGGTCACCTACAGCAAGATAGAGGCCCTTTTTGGCCGGCAGCTTATTTATTATTCCGGAGATAGAGGACTTGATGAAACAACGCTGCAATTGCAGTTCGGCAATGGCCAGATCGGCCTCAAGCGCTTCCACTTCTGCTTTGATGGCATCAAATTCGGACTGGGCAATTATTTCCTGGTCATGCAACCCGGAAAGACGTTTCAGATTTGTCTGGGCCAGCTTGTAGGAAGCTTTGATGGAATTTATGGTGTTTGTGTAATCACTGGTATCGAGCCTGGCTATCAGGTCACCTTCCTTGACGTAATCCCCCTCCACAACAGGAACTTCAACCACCTTGCCCCTGACCTCGGCCAGGATGCTCAGGCTCT
>JAWVYE010000030.1:0-9620 GCA_033722905.1 Desulfobulbales bacterium | reverse complement strand
TCAGGGGCAAGGGTAAAGCCGGTTTTCCTTACCCTCTTTATCTGGTTCATGATTTCAGGTGTAAGTGTGCCCACCCGCAGGGAAGGCAGGGAAACCGAGACATACTCTTTGACAAACCTGTCCATAAGACGCTCCAGTACCGGGGAAAGGCATGAATAATCACCGGTGGACAGGGAAAGCAGGGCAAGTTCGTCAAAGCCGCCTGCGGCCATACCCTCTTCGGCAAGTTCCACCACCCTTTGGGCAGAACGCTCCCGCACAGGCCTGTATATGATGCCCGCCTGGCAGAAGCGGCAGCCGCGCGTGCATCCCCGGGCGACTTCAATACCGAGACGGTCATGCACTATGCGGGCCAGGGGGGCAAGTGGTTTGCGAGGTGTCTGCGACGTTTCTAGGTCAGGGAGAACACGGCGGACAACTTTATCGTAGCCTTTTTTCAGGGGGGCGATATGCAGCAGCTTGCCCTGGCTGTCGTATCGGGGTGCAAAAAATGACGGCACATACACACCTGCTATATCTGCCAGTTTATGCAGGGTATCCTGCCTGTTCAGTTTATCTGTCCTGGATTTCTTTATAACCGCTGCAATTTCAAGAACCGCCGCCTCGCCGTCACCTGTCAATATGGCATCAAAAAAATCCGCCACCGGCTCAGGATTGAAGCTGCCCGAACCTCCGCCGATAATAAACGGATGGGAGTCATCACGGGCTGAGGTCCGGAAAGGAATATGGCCCAGTTCAAGAACTGTCAGGATATTTGTGTAGCAGAGCTCATAGGGCAATGTAAAACCAAGCATGTCAAAATCCGCCAGGGGCCGGTGTGACTCCACAGCAAAAATGGATGTATTTTCACCCCGCAGCAGCTCCTCCAGGTCCTTGTCAGGGACATAGACCCTGTCCGCCAGCAGGTCGTCCCGGCTGTTAATAACAGCGTAAAGGATCTGCAGGCCATGGTGTGACATGCCGATTTCATAAAGGTCCGGGAAGACAAGGGCAATACGTAATGCAGCCGCATCCCAATCCTTGCAACAGGCGTTGAACTCATGGCCAAGATACCTGCTTGGCTTTTTAACATGGGCAAGCAGCCTGGCAATATTTTCGGGCATTCTTCCAGTCACGGAAACCACATCTTATAGGTTTGCATTATTCGACAAGCAGTTGTTCGAAATTATCCGGGGCCTCGATTTGGAAATCCACTGCTGAAAAGTGGATATCGCGTAACATGGAGTGGAGTTTTATTTCCACCTGTTCTGAACCACCTTTGGAGGAAACCATAATCCGGGCAGGGACTCTGCAGCCGTCTGATTCTGCAGGTGAATATGGCACAGCCGCAGGACCCCTGTCTGTCAATCCACTCTCTCTTTCAGGCAGCGTTCGATGCTCCTTATAGATTACATCCACGAGATGGGCATCCCGGTTATCTCTCAGCACATGTCGTAGAATTACCTTATTCTCCGGGTCAAACAGGACCATGCTGCCCATGCCTGAATCAGCGTGATCAATCTGCAGCCAGAATGCGTCCTGCTCTCTGTCCCGCATCACTGCCATGATCCGGATGTTTCCAGGCTGCAGTCTGCCGGTCAGCCAGTAATAGGAAAACCCGGGATCAAAACCCGGCGGGGCAAATTTTTTGTAAGCATTGGAATGCACCGATCCTGCATAAGCTTTCTGGGCAAATATATCAAAACTTTTAAAAATATTGCCATTGGTGGCGAAAATGAACAGGGGCTGGCCCAGGGGATTGACCGAGATGAATTTCATAAAGCCCGGCTCCATGGCCTGCAGGTAGCCGGTGAGATTGCCTGTATGGTCACTGAACCAGCCTGAGACCGAGAGAGACACATCGATTTCAGCATCAAGACAGCAGCCGCACAACTCAGTAATTACCGCCTGGTAATGCGTAAAGGCTTCCGTTACCAGGGCAAACTCCTGTGCACTGGCAGGATAAGTCTGCAGTACCGCTCTGCTGCAGCCCTGGATCAGAAAAAGGGGAACACAAAGTAACAAAGTGCAATACGTCAGGCCATGATACGGCAATACCCTCACTTTCCACCCCTGGACCTGAGAGAATTAATCTTGGCATTGACGTTTTCCTTTTTCTCCTCATCCTCATAAAACTTATAGGCCTCTTCATAGGCGGACAAAGCCTTGTCATACTGTCCGGTCTCAGAATAGACATCTCCGAGATGTTCTTTAATGACAGGGTCGTTTTCCACCATGCCGGAAGCTTTCTCAAGTTCAATTATCGCCTGCTCGGTATTCCCCAGCTTATAATAAACCCAGCCCAGGCTGTCCCTGACATAGCCGTCATCCGGTAAGAGTTCCACAGCTCTCTTAATCAACTCCAGGGCGCTTTCCAGGTGGACATCATTATCCGCCCAGGTGTAGCCCACATAATTAAGGGCCGCCCCATTGTCCGGATCCAGATCCAACACTTTCAGCATTGTACTCATAGCCTCGCCCTGTTCCCCTTTTTTCTCCAGGAATATGGCGTAATTATAGAGAAGATCAACATTGTCTGGGTACAGCCGCACGGCCTGTTCATAAACCTCCCGGCCCTCTCCGGCTTGTTCATTTTCCCTGTACAACGAGGCAAGGAGTATGTAAAAACTGGGCTTCCTGGTTTCCGCGTCATTAATCTGTTCCTCTAAAAGCTCTATGGCACCGGGATGATCATCGCTTTCACTCAGTATCTTTACCCGCAAAAATATACTATCCTCGTAGAGGCTGGACTCGGCCGGGATGTATTTCAATTGATCTTCCGCCTTTTGATTATTTTCCTTCTGGTAATAGGACATGCCCAGGAGGTAGTGGACAACCGTTAATTCCGGGTTGGTCTGCAGTACATCCTCAAGAATCATGATTGCTTCATCATACTTTTCCTGGCTTAAGAGTATACGGCTGATGGTCATGTCAACATTATGGGATTCAGGCAGGACAGACCGGAGATCGCGCAACAGCTCCAGAGCCTTATCATTCTCCTCAAGGGTGAGGTAGATATTGACCAGCCTGGTCTTCGCCATTTCTATAGATTCACCTTCGGCAATTATTCTGCGGTATACTTTAATAGCCCTGGTGTACTCCTTCCTTTCTTCATAATATTCGGCCACCTCAAATGCCAGCCTTTCAAACCAGTTAAGCTCCAGCGCCTTGGCATAGGAAGCCGCCGCCTTGTCATTATATTGCATTTCCCTGTATAATCTTGCCAGGTAGTAATGGGCCAGGTATGAATCACCTTCAAGCTGGATGAGACGGTTAAGTATTTTCTGAGCCTTGTCATACTCCCCGTTTTTAGCATATATCGTCCCGAGCATGAGCAGAGTGTCATGGTCTTCCTTTATCCCCAACAGTTCCTGGTAAATCTCAACAGCATCATCATTGCGGTTCAGGCTGCTATAGACCTTGGCCAGTAAGGTCCTGTTTTCAGTATCCTGGGGATTGGCGCTGATAATCTGCTCAAGTACTCTTGCAGCCTGCTCCTTGCGATCCATCTTGATAAAAAGAATGGCCAGTTTGCGTTTGATATATTCACTGTCTTCATCACACAACAGGGCCTTTTCATAAGCCTCCAGGGCTTCTTCAAAACGTTGGTTGTTTTCTGCGGTTTTGCCCCAGAGAAAATAAAAATAGGCGCAGGCCATGTCATTAGCCGCTGCTTTCTCTTCCTGGTCAGCCTCTTCAAAACTTGTGAGCACTTTACTCTGTGTTGGTGATTCGATGGATGAGGCGGCACAGGAAACACAAAAGATCAAAAGCAGCAGTGAGCCGGCAATGCGCAACAGGTAAAAACAATTGTTACTGTTTGCCTCTTCAGGGGGCAGGCACTTAATCATTTTTCTGCAATACAGCATTATATTGTCTAAGAAACTATTATTCAGCATTATGGGTTGAACTCCTGATCATTACCCTGATCCTGGTCAAAAATTATAATGAAAATATTTCTCAGCCCTGCAGTGCGGAGCTTGTTTTTCGCTGCAGAACTTTTCTGACCGCTTCAAACACCCGGCGGTGAACATTTTCAATGGAATCTGATGCGTTTATTCTTGTAATATAGCTTTGCTCCATGGCAGCAAAAATTGCGGCAACCTTCCGCAGATCTTTTTCTTTTTCAAAGGTATTCGGGTGTTCATTCCGCTGATTCATGATACGGCGTATACCCTGTGCCGGATCCAACTCTAAAATAATGGCCAGGTCGGGGACCGGGAATTTTTTGTTTTTCGCCAGAATCTCAAGCGGGTGCATACCTCTGGCACCCTGATACGCAACCGTTGAAAGATAGTACCGGTCACAGATGACAATGGCGCCGCGGGCCAGAGCGGGTGCGATTACTTCCTCGACATGCTGCTTACGGTCTGCAATGAAAAGCTCCAACTCCTCTTCATGTGTCACCGCTGTCCGGTCCACATAAAGTTCCCTGATCCTTTGTCCATATTGACTGTTGGTTGGTTCACGGGTTGAAACCACATCGTACCCGAGCTCTGTGAGTTTTTCAGCAAGCAGGTTGAGCTGGGTCGACTTGCCTGTGCCGTCAATGCCCTCGAAAATAATGAAGAGCCCTCCGGGTAAAAGCCGGTCCACTCTACCAGCGTTTTCCCTGTTATCCTCTTGAAGTTGCTGAAAATTCTCTCGACTCATTGTCTCAAATTATTTTTGCTTAGAGCAACCTTTTAATGGATAAAATATGGTGCAATTCTGTGCCGTTGTTATCCCTACTTAACAAAGAGTGTTTTTTCAAGCCATACATTTATCAATCCAGTGCCCGTTGAACTGCAGGATCCTGCCCGGTATTCTCGAGTTTTCTCCGGTTGCCGGCGATTTCCGTTGCCAGTAAAAAGGCGGCCGCAAGGCTTGTATGACTGGCCAGACCTTTACCGGCAATATCATAGGCGGTGCCATGGTCAACGGAAGTACGGATTAGGGGCAATCCCATGGTAAAATTAACCCCGTCTTCAAAGTGCACCAGTTTGAAGGGGATAAGGCCCTGATCATGATACATCGCCACAACCGCGTCAAACCTGCTGTCCAGGGCCATCTTAAAAACAGTGTCAGGCGGCAGGGGTCCTGTCAACTTCCATTTATCTGAAGCCGCGGCAGCAATTGCCGGTGCAATGATATTTTTCTCCTCGTCTCCGAAAAGGGATGCCTCGCCGCTGTGGGGGTTGAACCCTGCAACTGCAATATGCGGTATGGTAATGCCAAAATCCGAGACAAGCGTCTTCCCGGTCAGCTCAATAATGCGGCTGACCTCAGTGCGGCTCAACTCGCCTGCCACTCTGGCTAAGGGTGTGTGGATGGTAACCAGTGATACCTTCAACCTGTTGCCGGCCATCATCATGCCATAGTTACCGGTATCGCATAACGATGCCAGCATTTCAGTGTGCCCCGGAAAATCATACCCCGCCTGCTGGATGACATGCTTGGCAATCGGGCAAGTTACCAGAGCATCACACACTCCCCGCTTGACCAGAGACACCGCTGCCCTGATATAGGCTACTGCTGCATGGCCCGTTTCTTTCCCGGGTTTCCCCCACTGCAACTTTTCAGATTGCAGACTGCAGCGTCCGCTGCTTACGGGCTCAACAACCTGAATCTTCTCTGGATCAACCTCCTTTCCCGGCTGCCAGGAAATGATCTCCCTGTTCAAGCGCATCTCTTTTGCCAAGCGTTGCAGAACACCGATATCACCAGCGACAACCGGCAGATACCCTTGAGGCAGTTTTCCCTCTGCCAGAAAACTTAAAATTATTTCCGGGCCGATACCGACCGGGCAGCCCATGGAAATAGCAACCAGCTTTGGCCTGCGGCGGGAATCATTATTTTCATTATCAGCATTGTGCATGGATCAGCTTTTTCACCCGACAAATAAAAGTAGCATGATCTCAGAATCGCCCATTATCGCAACAGAGGTCAAATGCATTCTGCACCAATTCGATCCTGGCATCACCCAGGTCTGCGGAACCGGGTCTTGTAAACGCTACTCCGACAACATCAAAGCGTGCCGGACGGTCATGGCATCTGTACTTACTCATATATTGCAGGGCCACTTTTGCAAGCTGTCGTTGTTTGGGGGCCGTGACTGATTCCAGCGGTGAACCGAAGACGGCATCTGAGCGGGTCTTCACTTCGATGAATACCAGGACCGCACCATGTTCGGCGATAATATCTATTTCACCAAGGTTTATACGATAGTTTCGTGCAAGTATCCTGTACCCCTTTTTTCGTAAAAAACGGGCCGCAATTTCCTCGCCATTGGCACCCAGTTCCTTTTTACTGAAAGTCATGAAATATCAACTGAAACTGTTACCACCCGTGAAACTTCCCTATGAAACTGGATGAGCGTTTCCAGAGGTGTGGTATTCATCTTCTGCAGGCCGGTCTGCTTGACCATTATTGCACATGCATGTTTACTCAATTTTTAAACATCGGAAAAGATGGGGATACATCTCTCCCCTGCTTACTCTTCCGGGACATATTCCTTAACACACTTGAAACTCCGGCGATGGATTGAACAGGGGCCGTACTCTTGAATTGCCTGCCGGTGTTCACGGGTGGGATACCCTCTATTCTTGTGGAAATTATATACCGGATGCTGGAGATGATACCGGTCCATAAGTTCATCACGTACAACCTTGGCCACTATGGAAGCCGCAGCTATGGATGCACTTTTCGACTCTCCCTTGACCAGAGTCTGTTGCGGTATTGTCACTGGGATTGGCTGATTGCCGTCCACAAGAAGGAAATCCGGCTGCAGGGGCATGGCAAGAACGGCCTTTTTCATGGCCAGTAAGGAGGCCTGGAGAATATTAAGCCGGTCTATGTCCTTCTCTGAGACGATGCCGACACCGATCAGGGCCCCGTTATTCTGCAGCTCCCCATAAAGAAGAGAACGATTTTGAGCGTTTATTAACTTGGAATCGACAAATAGGCTGTGATCACAGTCTGCCTGCAAAACCACACAGGCTGCCACTACCGGTCCTGCCAGTGGTCCGCGTCCCACCTCATCCAGGCCGCCGACAGACGCATACCCCTTTTGCCTGAGGCACCTTTCCAGAACAAAGGTATCGGAATCAGGATCAGGCCATAATTTCTTCGGACCCATTCCTGTTCCCCCACAGTTATTGCAGGCCTTTTTCTTTAATACGGGCAGCCTTGCCGCGGCGTTCACGCAGGTAATAAAGTCTTGAGCGCCGGACCTTGCCGCGGGAGACAATCTCTACCTTTTCAAGCCTGGGCGAGTGTAAAGCAAAGGTTTTCTCTACGCCAACGCCATGGGAGATCTTCCTTACGGTAAAAGTAGCCCCCATGTTCCCTTTCCGCCGCCTGATAACAACACCCTCAAAGATCTGGACTCTTTCCTTGTTGCCCTCAATGATGCGGATATGTACTTTGACTGAGTCACCGGGACGGAAGTCCGGCATGTCATAGCGCATCTGCTCTCTGTCAATTCGTTCAATAATATTGCTCATACTCTGGAATTCTCGGAATAATGCTGTCCGATGGGCGCCTCCATATCACCCTTATAAAAAATATCTTCTCAGTTTCAGGATATTGCAACCTGTTTCTTTGCTCTCAGTCCTACCGATATGGTTCATTACAAAAACTATTCAGTTAACGTTGCTACCTTAAATTTCCCTGACACCAAGGAGCCTGTCAAGGATAATAGCTGCTGCAGACCTTACTGACAGGTGGTTATAATCACCTGCACCGGTTATGGGCGGCAGGATGCCATCACCTGCTGCTATCACCTCCCGGGCCAATCCCCAGGCTGTACCAAAAAGAATCAGCACAGACTCACCATCTGAAATCTTTTGCCGGACAAGGCTGTAAGACCATACGGATGAGTGCTTTTTCCGGGCGCAGGTTGCCAGCACTATCGGCTGCCGCTGCCATTTCTCTGTAACCTTTGCATAAAGCTGGTCAAGGTCGTCGCAGATCTGCACCAGGGAAAGTGCTTCACCGCGTTTGGAATTGTATTCTGCGCCATGACCGCTCAGCCAATGGTCAAGTAATTCCCGGAAAAGTTCCTGCTGATCCTTGTATGGTGTGACAATATAGAGAGAGTCAACACCGTAGGTTTTTGCCGCACGAGCAATATCATGCAGGTCAAGATTTGTTACAGCCGAACCGATTTTTTCCTGGTTTTTGTTCAATACCGGGTAATGAACCAGTGCCAGATCCAATCTGGCTTTTGCAACCTCCTGTTCACTCACGTTATCTCTTATACAGCGTCTCGGGCCTGTCCGGTATCAATTACTGCTGCGTGTTTTTATTTTTTGCAACGGCCTCAAGCAGTCTGTGCGTTTGCAATATGCGCAGATCTTCCTTGCTGAAAACAGCCCGGGCCAGCAATTCCGGCCTTTTTTCCAGGGTTTTCCTGACCGAGGTTACAAGCCTCCATTCAGCAATGGCGGCATGATCGCCGCTCAAAAGTACTTCCGGAACAGAATAGCCCCCAAATTCCCTGGGCCTGGTATATTGCGGATTTTTCAAGAGTCCGCGGCTGAACGTATCATTTTCCGCCGAATCCTCACATCCCAGAACCCCGGGAAGCAACCTGGTGATAGAATCTATCAGGACCATCGCCGCCAACTCACCGCCGGTGAGGATGTAATCCCCGATGGAGATCTCTTCATCCACATAATGTTCCCTGATCCTCTCATCAACCCCCTCATACCTGCCGCACAGCAGCACAAGGTGTTCATGGGCGGCAAGTCTTTCCGCTGTCTCCTGGGTATACTGCCTGCCCTGGGGCGAAAGAAAAACTACCAGGCCGCCGGGCTTTTCCTGCGCAATAGAGTTCAGGGCCCCTGCTATGGGCTCGGGCTTCATGACCATGCCCTCACCGCCCCCAAAAGGCCGGTCATCTGTCATGGCATGTTTGTCCAGAGCAAAATTTCTGATATCATGAATGTTGACACTTATCTTATCTGCTGCCACCGCCCGCCGGATTATGCCTTCCTGCATGGGAGAATCCAAAAGTTGCGGGAAAATGGTAAGAATGTCAAATCGCATGATATAATAATGCGGTCGGGCCCTGCAAAGTGCAGAGGCTGCTCATACCGCAACCATTTTCTTACGTATTAATCTCAAGCAGGCCTTCCGGAGGCGAAATTATAATTTTTCCTTCCTGCTCGTCAATTTCTCTGATAATGGCCCCATCAATGGGGATCAAGTATTCATTGCCGCCAGAGCTCACAACCAGAATATCATGGGCCCGGGTGCTGAAAATTTTGCTGACCGGGCCTATCTTGCGGCCCGATTCTGTTATAACCGTCAGGCCCTTGAGCTGATGCCAGTAATATTCGCCGGAACCAAGTTTCGGGAACTGGGTTTTCTTTAACCAGATTCTGCTTCCCAGTAAAGCTTCGGCATCCTCTCTCGAGACTACATTCTCCAGTTGCAGGATCGCCAGCTTGCCCTGCTCCCGGCTTTTAACAACTTTATAAATCGTTGTCCTGCCTGCCGCCTCGTCCACCAGGACTACTTCTTTGTACAGCTGAAAGTTTTCCGGCCGTTCGGAATAGGGGTAAACCTTGACCTCCCCCCGGATGCCATGCGGCTTGACAATCTCGCCGACCATAACAAGATCATCGGCTGATTCAGGGGAGAGCTGCTCAGAATCC
>JAWVYE010000029.1:0-9822 GCA_033722905.1 Desulfobulbales bacterium | reverse complement strand
TAATCGGCACCAGCTGCCCGGCGGTTTCCACCTGCAGCGGTTTGGCTACGGTAAAGTTGAGGTCTGAGACCCTTTCATAGGATTCGAGCATATTGGATATCCAGTAGTTGACTTCAGGCAGCTTCATGGGGACACCTCTTGCAGGAGTTGATAAAATATTTTCCGCCCATAATTGTAATAAAGAGTCGAAATGAAAGCGAGTTTTTTTATGAAAATGAGCTTTAGCTGATGTGATAATCCATAATTTTGCAGGTAAAACACGGCAAAACCATGAGACTCGGAAAGACATTGGTACTGCGGTTCAGCCTGGTCAACCCCTTGTCAAAAAGGAATTTCTCACTGCCGGACCCTGCAGCCGACCTGCATCTATTTTATGTCCCCAAACACCTCATCAAATTTTGTGAAAAAGTTTTCAAGCTCCTCCGGCGGCAGAGCGTTAATGCCGGCAGCCGCTGCTCTGCCGCCGCCGGTGGCAAATGAGCGGCAGAGGATATCTGCACCCTGCCTGTTCTGGAGTGGTGCGCGTATGTTGACCCGGTAGCTGTTGTCGGGGTTGCGGGTGAGCAGCCCGTGGGCCAGCTTCGGCTCCTCCTGGGCCTTGAGATTGCTGAATACCCCTGAAACCCGCCGGGCCCATTTTTCCGGAGGCAGTTCAAAGATCCTGCCGGCCGAAGTATTGCGGACAGGCTCATACTTTTGCGCTGTTTCCATGTCAGCCCGGTAACCTTTGCGCAAGCTCAGGAGCAAATCAGAATGCTGCCAGAATTCAAGTGGATCGGCATAAGCCGATATAGACTTGAAAAGTTCCTCGGGTGGGAAAAAAAGGTCTGAAACAGAGAGGCCGTAGCCGTTATAATTTAAGAGTTCACCAAGTTCTTGCAACTTGGCAAGTGCATCATCTGCTAAAGCAAGCGGCTTGGCTGCCTGGATAGCAGCCTGGTGCAGGTTGTCGCCGAAAGCTCCGACAATAGCCCAGGGCCGGTATTTGCCGTCAAGCAGCCGGTCGATGATCAACGAGGTGCATATTTCAGGGCTTGTGTCGATATGGGCGCTGAGGTTTGCACTGGCAGGAATTTCGCCGGAAAAATGATGGTCGGCATAAAAAACCGTGCATCCGGAAGCCAGCAATGACAGAAGAGCTTCACGGTTTGAGTCCAAGGAAACATCCAGTACCGTGATGCTGGCATTATTGGTGCCTGATAGCTTCTCAAGCAGCTTGATATCACGTTTTACTCCGGTCACCAGCGTGGCATCAGGCACAGGTTCCGCCAGCCGGAGCTGGTGCAGAGCGCATATGCCGTCTGCATCTCCATTGAAAACATCGAAATATTTCATAAATAAGTGCCTAAAGTTAAGAGATGTAAGTGCCTTGAGTTGAAAGTTGCAAGTGAACTTAAGCTACCGGTGACGAATTGAGACTACCCGGCAAGGGGGCATAAATGCTTTAAGTTATATCAATCTTTCAAATCTTAATTTTGCATTTTTAAAACCTATCAGATAAGCAATATATAGTGAAGACTTCGCTTGCCAACCGATAACCACTAATCCAATATCTTTCCCCTTTCCCCTGTTTTTAAAATTCCGGCAGATCAAGATTAATCGGAGTACCTATGCCTGCCAGGGACAAAAGAAGGTAAAAGCTGTTTTCATCCACATTTCTGCTGGCAGCAAATTCTATGGACCAGCAGGGGTTATGATAGATGAGGCTTAAGGTTGAATCCACCGTATTGTCAGAAGACAGGGAATAGGTAGTGTCAAACTTAACGGAAAAAAACCGGGACAGCCTGCTGGAAAAATTTCCCCTTATTTCATGTAATGATTCCCCTTCCGCCTCTGTATAAAAGAATGGGGCCTCGATATCCGGGTGTAATTTATAGCGGTAGTCAATGTTGAACTTGTCACCTCTCCTGTTCTTATAGTGTGCTTCCAGGCTGTATGTCGTAATGCCTTCATCATAGACACTGACAGTGGTTTCATAGCGCAAGAAAACATCCCGGAACCCCCGGAAAATAAATTCAAAATATATGTCGGAGAACCTGTGGTCCTCGGCATCGATATCATATACCTGGCTGATCTTGATCGAGCTGAAATTGTTGCGGAAAAGGGAGATTTCATCCAGACGTATGGCCCGGAAATAGTTGTTGAGACCATACTGCAGCCAGTTTTTTTCAAGAATTCTGTCCTCATTGTCCAGTATGGGGAGGTCTTCCTGGTCAGTCCCCTGGACAAGGATATAGGAGAGTTCAGGGCGTATGGCGTGCCGGAAAGTTTTGTATTTTTTGTTTGCTGGTTCATAGTCTCTGACCAGGGTGGTCGCCCCTGACAACATGAAATTATAAAATGTCCTGTGTTCAAAATCGTTGTCATCCCAGATTTCCTCGGATAACGTATCGTGCGGTTCGATGAAATAGAGGGTTTCACGCAATCCAAGCAGGTAAGAGGATTCCAGATAAGGTGAGAGGGAGATCGGCCCGTTTAACTGGGGGAAAAGGTCCAGGCGGTGGGAGCCGACATCTTCATCGCGCCAGTAATAGACATATTCAGTTCCCCATGTAAGGTCAACCGGTGTCTGCAGAAAAGGCAGGAGCCCGGAATAAGCTATTCTGGGAACAGCCCAGGGTGGAGTTACATCATCGGGATCATCCCTGAGATCGTCAATAATATTTATTTCAGCCTGCAGGTCGGTTGTTGTCCAGACCTTGGAGAGTTGCAGGGTGTTCTCACGCATATCAACGGTTTCAGCCTGAAAACCCCGGTTGTACAGGTTGAGAAAATCGGCATTACTCTGGTCAAAACCTATAATTCCCTTTTTGAATTCCTGCAGATAATCACGGTCTGAAACCACATCTATATCCAGCTTGGCAACGAGGCGGTCGCCAAAATCATGATCCGCCTTGCCCCTGATCCAGTAGCGTTCGGAGTTTGTCCGCACGTAGCCGTCAGCCTTGAAATCATTTTCCGCTGTATCAACCAGATCATCATCAATATAGTTGAACATGAATGTGCCCCTGGAGTTGAAATCGGCAATATAGCGGAATTCACTGGCCAACACATAGCCTCTGTCAGTGTAATATCCCGGGTAGAGCGTCATGTCGTAACTTGGGGAAAGGTTGATGAAAACAGGAGCGACAACGCCAATGCCGTTGCGGTCCGAAGATGAATATTCCGGGAAAAGCAGCCCTGTTTTCTTGTCGCTCCTGATGGGGATGCGGAGATAGGGCAGATAGAAAATCGGCACATCCTTTACCCGGAAGGTGGCATGCTTCAGTTTGGCGTAATCGTTTAAGGTTATCTCCACGTCACGCCCCCAGATTGACCAGTCCGGAGTTTTTCCCTTGACCGGGGGGCAGGTTGTCAGTTTACCGTTGACGAAATGATAGGACTTTATATCTGTTTTTTCAATCAGGTCGGCGCTGGCTGTTAATTGGGTGTCCTGCCAGAAAATGCTCGCTTGCTTGAAATAACCAAGCTCCTGCGCCAGATCAATATGGGCTTCTGCTGCCCTGACCTCATCATATATGTCCCGCAAACGCAGGTTGCCGATTGCGTCAATGGCATTCTTCTCAATATCATACTGGAGCCTGTCAGTCTCAATCTCAAGGCCGGTAGGCGTATCTTCCTTAAACTGCCGGAGGATAACATTACCTTCAGCGGTAATATTTTCAGGCTGTTGATTGTGGGTTATCCTGTCAGCGGAAACTTCCCAGGGCAGAGATGCTTCCTGAGCACCTGTGACATCGGGCTGACAGACCAGGATGAAAAAGGTGACCAGGCAGACAAATATGATCCTTTTGCAGTAAAAAGCGGGTTCCAAGCCCATAACTCCTGTTTCATTCAGCAGTTTTTGGTCGCGGCAGCCAATTATTCCTTCAGAATGGCGCCTGTACTGCCAGAGGTGACAAGCTTGCTGTAGCGGGCAACATAACCGGAAGTAATATTGGGTTTGGGTGGTTGCCAATCCAGGCGCCGCTGCTCCAGCTCTGCATCATCCACCCGGAGTTCTATTTTCTGGGCTGGAATATCGATGGAAATGATGTCGCCTTCCTGCACCAGTGCGATGGGGCCGCCTTCTGCAGCCTCGGGCGAGATATGGCCGAGACAGGCCCCCTGCGTCCCCCCTGAAAAGCGTCCATCGGTAAGCAGCGCTACGCTCTTGCCCAGGCCCATTCCTATGATCGCTGAAGTGGGTGAGAGCATTTCCGGCATGCCGGGACCGCCCTTGGGGCCGCAATAACGGATAACAACCACATCGCCGGCAATAATCCTGTTGCCGAGTATGGCAGCCTGCGCCTCGTCCTCTGAATTGAAAACCCGGGCCGGCCCTTCGTGGGTCAACATTTCATCCGCAACCGCTGACTGTTTGACAACGGCACCGTCCGGAGCCAGATTGCCATACAGCACGGCAATGCCGCCTTTGACATGATAGGGATTATCCAGGGAACGGATAATTTCATGGTCAAGTACTTTGACCTTTGCCAGATTTTCCCCAAGGGTTTTACCGGTAACGGTCATCACGCCGGTATTGATAATATCTTTTCTGTTCAGTTCGGAAATGACTGCCTGGACCCCGCCTGCCTCATCGAGCTGCTGCAAACTGTGGGGGCCGCCGGGGATCAGGCTGCAAAGATGCGGTGCCTTTTCACTGACCTCATTAAAATGGGCCAGGGGGAGTTCAACCTCGGCTTCTTTGGCAATGGCCGGGACATGGAGAACTGTGTTTGTGGAACACCCCAGGGCCATATCAACCGCCATGGCATTTTCAAAGGCCGCAGCCGTTGCTATGTCCCGTGGTCTTATGTTTTTATCCAGCAGGTTTAAAACAGCCATTCCCGCCTGCTTGGCCAGACGTATCCTGGCCGAGGCAACAGCCGGTATGGTACCGTTGCCGGGTAATCCCAGACCGATGGCTTCTGTCAGACAATTCATGGAATTTGCGGTGAACATGCCGGCACAGGAACCGCAGCCGGGACAGGCCGAATCCTCAAGCTCAGAGAGCTCCTCCTCGCTCATGGTCTTTGATTTGACGCGGCCCACTCCTTCAAAAACACTTACCAGATGGACATCTTTGCCCTGAAAGCGTCCGGTCAGCATGGGACCGCCGCTGACCATGACAGCCGGGATATTCACCCGCAGCATGGCCATAAGCATGCCAGGGGTCACCTTATCGCAATTCGGGATCATGACCATACCGTCAAAAGGATGGGCCTGGGCCATAATCTCCACCGAGTCGGCTATAATTTCCCGGCTGGCCAGAGAGTATTTCATGCCGGTATGATTCATGGCAATCCCATCACAGACAGCTATTGTGCCGAACGCTATGGGTGTGCCTCCAGCCATTCTGACACCCGCCTTGACAGCTTCCAGTATCTTATCAAGATGGATATGGCCGGGGATTATTTCATTGTGGGCATGGGCTATACCGATCAGCGGCCGGCTGATCTCTTCATTGGTGTATCCCATTGCTTTCATCAGGGAGCGGTGGGGGGCCCTTTCGATCCCCTTTTTGATAAGGTCGCTTCTCATTGTTCCATTCCTGCTCTGTTGTTAGTATCGGGTCTATAGACTGCTCACTGTCAGACGTGGAATCTACGCAGAGCAACCCAGGGTGTCAAGGAAAATGAGCAATTGCCGGCCGAACACTTTTTCTTCATTTCCGTAAAAAATGGATACTGCCCGCAGCAAAATAGCCTTGATAATCACAATGGTTTGAATTAATTTGTCATTTTATAATAAAAGCGGTTTTTTATGATTAACAACGTGGTTCGGAAAACTGAACCGGCAAGGGATACCCCTCTGTATATGAAACACCTATTTGGCCCGGTCAATTCAAGGAGACTGGGACTTTCCCAGGGCATTGACCTGCTGCCGCCGAAAACCTGCAATTTTAATTGCATTTATTGTGAAATCAACAAGGCCCCTCAGCTTTCCTGCGAACGCGGCGAGCATGTGCCCACCGAAGAAATCATAAAGGAAATTGACGGACTGCTGGAAGACGAGGCCAGGGTCGGCGCCCTGGATGTTTTCACCATCACCGCCTCCGGGGAGCCGACGCTGCACACGGGTATTGGTGCCATAATACGACATATAAAAGAGAAAACAGACAAGCCGGTAGCCATCCTGACAAATGGTTCCCAGCTGTACCTCCAGGAGGTGCGGCAGGACCTGCTGGCTGCTGATATCGTCATTCCCTCACTGGATGCAGCCAGACCGCAGAGCTTCCGCCGCGTGAATCGGCCGGCCAAGTGCAGTGCTGACCTTGCGACAATAATAAATGGAATTATCAGGTTCACAGAGGAATTTACCGGGGAAGTCTGGCTTGAAATACTGCTTGTTGCGGATATAAATGATTTCCCTGAGGATATTGCTGCAATGACAGAAGTTATTGCCAGAATCAGGCCTGCCAGGGTACAGTTGAATACCGTGGCCCGGCCTCCCTACGAGTCATTTGCCAAACCATTGACCGCTGCGAGGATCGCAGAGGTTAAAAGGGAGATTGAAAAGGAATATGATGGACCTGTTGACATCCTGACCAGGAGCAAAGAATCTTCAATAAGTGATACCGGTAAAGGCAGGGAAGCATCATTAAGTAAATTTCCCTCGCAACCGCCGGAAGGGAACATAATTGAAATGCTCGCCAGGCGACCATGCACTGCTGCGGAAATAGCTGCAGCATTGCATCTGAACCCGGAGCATGCCGCGGATGTAATCAAAGGGCTGGTCAATAGTGGGCGCCTGGCGGTTAAAATACATGGCGGCAAGAAATATTACAGAACATCAGTAGGACAGAAATTAAAAAATGAGTAAAATTGTCGATAATCTGCTGGAAAGACTGGACCAGCTTAAAAGGAAAGTTATGACTGATAATGAAACAAATGGTGACAAACCAACGGAATCTTCAAAAAAGATTGCAGAGGGCGAAGAAGTGCAGAATTCCAGAGCTGACAGCTCCGCAGCCGCAGCCGGGGAAAGTAAGCGCAAACCCGGACGTCCCAGAACGAAAAATCCCAGGGCAAAAAACCAAAAAAACCGGGATGGCGCCCCAAAAGAAACAGGAAAAAAACCGAAAAAACAGCAGCACAAAAAGACGGTTTCAAAAAGTGCCAAAAAGACAAAAAAGTCTGAGGATGAGCCTGTAATAAAACTGCTCATCAATGCCGAGGAGCCTGAGGAATGCAGAATCGCCCTTATTGAAGACGGCAGGGTGGAATCATTTCATGTGACCACTGTCGTGCATGAACAGACCAAGGGCAATATATACAAGGGCAGGGTCTCATCAATAGAGCCGAACCTGCAGGCTGCCTTTGTCGATATCGGCACCGGGAAAAACGGCTTTTTGCCGTTCAGTGAGATCCATCCGGAGTATTACACCAGTGAAAAGTCAGCCAAAAAACACTGGAAGGACCTTGATCTTCAGGAAGTCATCAAGAAGGGTCAGGAAATTCTTGTGCAGATAGTCAAAGAGGCCACCGGCACCAAAGGGGCAAGTCTGACAACCTATCTTTCTTTGCCCGGGCGCTTTCTGGTGTTGATGCCCGGCAGCGACAGCCACGGCATTTCAAGAAAGATAGAGGATGAGGAACAAAGGGGTAAGCTGCGCACCATGATGAACTCGCTGAATATTCCGGAGGGAATCGGCTATATTATCAGAACCGCCAGTAAAGATATTACCAAGACAGCATTGAACAAGGACCTGCGCTACCTGCTCAGGCTGTGGAACGAGACCAAGAAGCGCGGCCAGATGGAGCAGGCGCCGGCATTGATCTACAAGGATCAGGATATTATCGCCAAGGTTCTGCGTGACTATTTTACGCCGGATATCCAGGAAATTATGGTGGATACCCGGGAGGTACTGGAGCAGGTGGAGGATTTTTTGAAACTTCTGCCAACCAAACAGCGCCGCACAACAGTACGGCTGCACCAGGGGTCCCGCCCGATCTTTAACCAGTACGGTGTTGAAGACCAGATTGAGCAGATATACCATCCTGTGGTCAAGCTTCCTGCCGGCGGCTCGATTGTAATAAATCCCACAGAGGCCCTGGTGGCAATTGATGTCAACTCGGGCCGGACGGCCAAGGATAAAAAATTCAGCGAAACCATTTTCCTCGCCAATATGGAGGCAGCGGCAGAACTTGCGCGGCAGCTGCGTTTGCGTGACCTGGGCGGGCTCATTGTTGTTGACTTTATCGACATGCGCAATGTGCGGCATATAAAAGAGGTGGAAAAACAGGTTAAGGCGAGTATGAAACGGGACAGGGCCAAGGTCGATATCAGCCGGATATCCAAATTCGGCCTTATGCAGATATCGCGGCAGAAACTGGGAAGACCCGTGCAGATGGGAAGCTACCAGGTTTGTGATTACTGCCAGGGGCGCGGTGTGACCCGCTCGGTCGAGACCCAGTCGTTATCTTATCTGCGCCGTATCCAGACCGGGCTGGCCCAAAAAAACATGGTGGGGGTCAAGTGCAGACTGCCGATAAAGGTAGCCCAATACCTGCTGAACAACAAGCGCGAGGAACTCCTGGAGATGGAGAATAATTACAGGGCCCAGATCAGAATCGAGCCGGCTCCTGAAATGACGCCGGCCGATCACCAGATAGAGTTTATCAGGGCTGAAAACGGTTCGGAAAAATAGTTGCGGGTCCACGTGGGCCTTTATTTGTCACTGAAAACACCCTTGTGGATTTGAAAATATTAGGGTATAAGAACACCCTTTAAAAAATGCGCCTGTAGCTCAGCTGGATAGAGTGCCGGACTACGAATCCGTAGGTCGCAGGTTCGAATCCTGCCAGGCGCGCCAAAGACTAAACGGTTTCAAACTCCATTGAAACCTGTTTGAAATATAGACGTCAGCAGTGTCCGCGCAGCGAAGCGAGTAGACTGTCAATCATCAGCAGTATCTTATGCTGATAATCCTGCCAGGCGCGCCAGAAATATCAAGGGATTTAGCTTACAAGGCTGAATCCCTTTTTTCGTTGTTGGGTTTGCCTTATTAAGACCCTGCGAATAGATAAACTATGGAGTTATAAGTGTAATGTCATCATGTTAAGCAGCTATCTGTGACCGCTGTATCAGTCTTTTTATGGCCTCTTTGTATTTCTCATCTAACCCGCTCTCCAGAAAATCCCTGTAATAGGGGTATGTATGCCTGGTGATAAACGGCAGGGAGTCAATGCGTTTTTCAAGGGGCTGCGAATGGTCAAATTGGACAAAATCCTGCACAGGAGCACACAGGGAAATACCGAGCATGGTGCGGATGCATTTTTCACATTCAGAGCAGTTTACCCATGAGTTACGCATTTCCCAGCAAACCCGCAGATGTTTCTTTGCCAGGGGCTCATTAACTATGGATTTGATTTTTTGCGGCCGGATGAGGGCTGCGCCAAAATGTTTTATCTGCAACCGGTCTGAAGACCAGAGAGGGTCGGTTTCAGCAGTGGAGCCCCAGGCTTTCTGTTCCAGGTGCATATATGTTGAAGGAATGATGATTTGACCAATATTGTCAGACAGCAAATGGCCCACTGCGGCCAAAGCACCCCCGTGAGCATGCTCCCAGTTGACGCCTTTGAATATGGAATGCTCCCGCAGGTTTGTCCTGACGACTATAAGTTTCTTGTTATAATACTCAGCAATTTCCTTGAGCGCGAAATGCGTTGCCTGCATTCTTTTTTCCAGATGCAAAGGTATGTCATAACCGCATACAAAAATGAGATGACTCACTGTATTAAGATTGTTTACCAGGGTATGGAAAGAATCCACCCCGCAGGTAAAGCATTGACCGGCGGCATCGGCTCTTTTCCCTGTTGAAGAGTTTTTGCCTCCCCC
>JAWVYE010000028.1:0-9881 GCA_033722905.1 Desulfobulbales bacterium | reverse complement strand
CTTTAGCCTCCAACAGAATTACACTTTGATACAATGCTGCTTGATTTGGAAGATGTTCTGCCGTTACAGAGAGCTTTGTTAAAGCCTCTGATGCTGGGACCAGAGCTTTATACAGCTCGACTGATTCAAGCGTTTGTTTTGGTGGCAGAGGCGGTAAGTCGTAATATGGTTTCTCTGGGTTAAACATTTCTTTACTCGCAAGTTATTTTATGTTTTCGCAAATATACCTGCGTACTTGCGAAAAATCAAGATATTTCGCAAGTACAAATCTGTAGTTCTAAAATAACCTGCTAATCAGAAAGTTAGAATATCTTGCCATCATCATGAGTTTCAGAGGAATAACAATCTGTAAAGATGTACACTGGCAATAGTAAATTTTGGTGATTATGCTGCCAGTCAGGATTTATTGCTGAAAACTGGTTTTTTCTGATATTTCCTCAGCCCTGGTAATGTTTTTTTCCTTATTTAATACCATGCAAAACGATTTTCGATTGTGCTGCGGATGCAAGGCAGCATGCCTTCAGCTGTAGTAATGTTAGGCTGGAGGTATAATGACACAGTAGATGCGGTACAAACAGGAAATCGTCCTAGATATTCCTGCAAACCCTGCCAAACCCGCCAGGATTGAAACCCGAGGCCCAGAATACCCGGGCCTGGGCATTATCAACAAACCAGTGGCCGCCGGGCTCTCTTCTGTCAGCGGTAAAAACAAACGGCTGGGCGGCTGAAAAACATGGATGCAGATAGAGTTCCTTGCTGTTTTTCGTCTTCACTGCCAGGGACAGCGCCTCCTCAAAGGTCGGCAGGCGCCAGTCATTATGGCCCGCAAAGTTAGCCCTGTTCAACTCGTCCACCCAGTTCTTAATTGAGCGGATAGAATTTATTTCACTGCCGCCTCTCTGCCACATAAGTTTTGTTGTCAGGTCGGATACGGTCAGGTCATCACCATTGTCGACAAGATACCCTTCGGCATTGCCTTCCAGGTTGTATCGCCGTTCAAACAGTCCTGATCTGCGGATCAGGTCGGCAAGTTCATCCTCTTTAAATGAAAGGGGGCCGGACCGGACAGTTCGCTGCAGGAGTTCAGGCACCGGATCTGCAGGTCCCGGAAGTCCTGTTTCCCGCATTTCATCATCTTCTTCAGCCTTGATGGGTATGACCAGGGAATGATCGTCACTGTCCACGACATTTTGCAGCAGCCACTGCTTCATGGCATCATCAATGGCATAACTGGCATCAAGGGTGGTAGACTTGCCCTGGCCCCTGATACATGTATCGATCATTTCCTGCGGGGCTTCTATCCTGGCGAGGATCCTGGCGTATTTGATACCCCGTTCCATGAGCAGCAGCCTTGCCGGCGGTTCCCAATTGTCGATATAAAAATAATAAAAGCGTTCGTCCTTGCTCTTAATCCTTTCCTTGCCGCCCCAACTCTCAAACATGCCGAAGGTGTCTGCCGGCTGCAAATCCCAGTCTATGGAAGCCTGGGACGGGTCGATGCCAAGTTTTGTAAAAAAACTCATAGGTTCTCCCTGAATGCGGAATTAATCATAAAAGCCCAAGTTTTTTTAGGAATCATTCTCAATAAAATAGTTGGTCAGATTTTTCTGGCAAGTCCTTTTTCTGTTTCCGTATAAAAAAACTGGTATGCCATTCCGGTAAAATCCTTAATACCTTATCACTTGTATTGCTTTCAAGGGGCAATACATTTACAATTTTTTATTTCTGTTGCCGGTATACTGAAAAAGACGATGCAGACCGGACATTGTCGTGATAGGCTTGTGCCGGAACAGCTTAAAACATGGCAGCCAGCGGAGCAACATGGAAAAAGTTTCACTTTCACCAAAATGGACATTTGAAGTCACACCCGGCTCTCCCATGCAGCCTGGTGCCACTATTATGCCTGACGGCATTAATTTTGCCATCTTTTCCCGGCATGCGGAAAACCTGTGGCTCGTGCTTTTCACTCCGACAGGAACACGCATTGGAGAAATTGAACTGGACCCCGTTCATAATAAAACCGGTGACATCTGGCATATCATGCTGCGGACGCGAAAACATGATCTGCAATATTGCTTCAGAGTAAAAGGTCCCCACGACCCCGGGGGAACAGGCCACTTCTTTGATGACCGGACCCTGCTGCTCGACCCCTATGCCAGGGCCCTGACCGGCGGTGAAACATGGAACGGCCCGGAAAAAAAACAGGCCGGTTTTACCAGGCGCTGTCTTGTGGTGGAAAATGATTTTGACTGGGAGGGCGACCGGCCCCTGCAGATTCCACTCCAGGACACTATCATCTACGAAATGCATGTGCGGGGATTTACCCGGCACCCCAGTGCCGGTGTTGAGCAGCCCGGCACCTTTGCCGGCATCATAGAAAAGATACCCTACCTGCAGGAATTGGGCATCACAGCCGTCGAGCTCATGCCCGTCGCCGAGTTCAACGAAAATGAAAACACCAATATCAATCCTGTCAGCGGCCGGGAACTGGTTAATTACTGGGGCTACAGCCCCATTTCATTTTGCGCCCCCAAGGCCTCCTACGCTGCTGACAATGCAAAAGGCAACCAGGTCAGAGAATTTAAGGAAATGGTCAAGGCGCTGCACAAGGCAGGTATCGAGGTAATCCTGGATGTGGTTTTCAACCATACGGCTGAAGGCGGCAGCGACGGCCCCGTTCTCAGTTTCAGGGGCCTTGATAATACAATTTATTACCTGCTCGATCCGGACACCAGGGAATATCTCAATTTTTCCGGTTGCGGCAACACCCTCAACTGCAACCACCCGATTGTCAGGCAGCATATTATCAATTGCCTGCATTTCTGGGTAATTGAAATGCATGTTGACGGTTTCCGCTTTGACCTTGCATCCATACTGGGGAGGGACCAGAACGGTGAGCCCCTGAGCAATCCGCCCATGGTGGAGATGATTGCCGAAGATCCCATCCTGTCCCATACAAAAATGATCGCCGAGGCCTGGGATGCTGCAGGTTTATACCAGGTGGGCAGTTTTTCCACCAGCGGCCGCTGGGCGGAATGGAACGGCAAATTCCGCGACGATGTAAGGGCTTTCATGTGCGGCCATGAAGGCAAAACATCATCGCTGGCCACGCGGATAGCCGGCAGTTCGGACCTGTTCCAGAAAAGCTTGCGCCGGCCCTACAACAGCATCAACTTTATCACCAGCCATGACGGTTTCACCCTTTATGACCTGGTAAGTTACAATACAAAACATAACCGGGAAAACGGTGAGGATAACCGGGACGGTTATGATCATAATATAAGCTGGAACAGCGGCCATGAAGGCGAGACTTCCGATACCGGAGTCAAGCGCCTGCGCGCCAGGAGAATTCGGAGCCTGGCTGTTATTCTCATGCTCTCACAGGGCGTGCCCATGATCCTGGCCGGGGATGAATTCGCCAGGAGCCAGAGGGGCAACAACAACGCTTACTGCCATGACAGCGTTCTGAGCTGGATTGACTGGAACCTGCGAGAACGGAACAGGGATCTCTTCCGTTTTTTCAAACTTCTCATTGCTTTACGAAAAAATCACCCTGTATTCAGGAGGTCGGATTTCTTTCCGGATCTGCCCCATGAGCTGCATCATCCCATAAAATGGCAGGCGCACAAGCCGGGCACCCAGGATTGGTCCGCATCGGCCAAAAGCCTGGCGTTCCTGTTAAACGGGCAAGGGGCGGAAGGGAAACCGGATAATGACTTTTTCGTCATTTTAAACGGGCATCCCACCGCGGCAGAGATATTTACAGCCCCGGCCCCGGGAAACAATAAGCAATGGCGGAGAATTATCGATACTGCCGCACCGCCGCCCCTGGACATCCTGGAAGATGCAAAGGGTGTTCTGCTGCCGGCAAACAATAACATCAAGGTCGAGCCCATGGCAGCAGTAGTGCTTATTTCTGATTCAAAATGATATGGCAAAACAATTTCTCTTCATCGGTGACTCTTTAATCGAGTTCTTTAACTGGCAGAACCGCTTTCCCGGAGACAAGGTTTACAACTTCGGTGCCGCGGGTGAGACTGCGGAAGGGCTTTACGCCAGGCTGCCGGGCATTACCCGGCGGCTTGCGTCTCCCGACCTGGTCATGATTATGACCGGCACCAATAATATTGCCATGGAGGATTACACCTTTCTTATCACCTATGAAAAAATTATTGATCTCCTGCAGAATGCTTATAATCAGACCACCATTGTTATGACCAGTCTGCTGCCAATGGATTTTTTCTTTCTGGGCGATGCAGTTTTTCGGGTCAATAAAAAATTACAGCATATCGCCCAAAGCAAAAATATTGTCTTCCTTGACCTCTATCCACTTTTTCTTGATAAAAACTCAAAGCCTGTGGCAGCATATTATGAACCGGACGGTGTGCATCTGAGTCAAGAAGGCTATGAGATCTGGGCCAAAGCCCTCGTGGACAGGATTTTTCCCTCTCTTGTCTGACAAGTTTGGCAAATTTCTTTGCAGCGGTCATTTGTTTTGTCAACTTCACCTTGCTGAAAAGATAATAATTATTTATAGTCCCTCCCTTGTTATTCACGATTAAAACGCTTATATGTAATTTCGTATAAACAGACAAAAAAGTTGTTTAATTTTGTCAGTCACAGGTATGTTAAAAAGTTCTATTTGAACCTGGTGGGATTTCACATAACCATACAGCATATTGGCACTAAAATTTGAGGAGGATATTCCATGTATAAATTTATTTCTTTATGTTGCAGCATTGCGTTAGTTTTCAGCTTAGCCGCATGCAGCAAGGACAAACCCCAAGAACAGGCAAAAAAATCACAAACCACCCAACAGCAGCCTGATATCGGCACGGCAACCGCCCCTGTTACACCTGTCACAGGAAAGGTGCTGGAGACCATGGACGCTTCAGGCTATACTTACCTGAATGTGGAAACAGATGCCGGTACCAAATGGATAGCCATAAACCAGACATCCATTGAGGTAGGTGAAGAGGTTACCTTTCTGGACGGTATGGTAATGCAGGATTTCTACAGCAAGACCCTGGACCGCACCTTCCCGGAAATTGTATTTTCCAGCGGCCTTGTCGGCGCAGGAGACAACCTTCCGCAAATGCCGCCACCGGGCTCCGGGGCAGAATCATTCTCCCAGGCCCTTACCTCTGAAAGCGGGCAGCCTGCCGACATCGTCCCGAATCTGACATCGGGCAGCCAGCGAGCTGTAGTCGAGTCTACCGGGGTCAACATAGAAAAAGCGTCTGGTGAAAACAGCTACACGATAGGTGAGATTTTCAGCAAGGCTGCGGAACTGGACGGCAAAACCGTTGTGGTCAAGGGCAAGGTCGTAAAAGTTTCACCCCGCATCATGGGGCGCAACTGGATCCATCTCCAGGACGGCACCGGCAATCCTGAAGAGAATACGCACGATCTCGTCATAACCACTGCATTGGAACCCGAGGCTGACTGGGACATCATAACCATGCAAGGGGTTGTCGCCGCCAACAAGGACTTTGGGTCAGGCTACACCTATGCAGTCATGATCGAAGAGGCAACTTTAAAACAGTAATCAGTTAACTCCATTCACGGGCCCCGGCAGATTGGGGCCCGTGAATTTTTTTGACCCTAACATCCTTTACTGATAAAACGTCTTTTCCATGAAAGTTGTAATAATTGGCCCTGGTGCTCTGGGGTGTCTCCTGGCCGCCTCACTCACTATCAAACTGGACAGGTCTCAAAAAAACATTTCATCCCTTGACTTATGGCTCCTGGACTACAAACCGGAACGGGCCCGGCTCCTCAATGAACAGGGCCTGATCCTGGAAGAAAGAGGCCGGGAGAGGCATTGCAGTGTCAAGGTAACCGCCGACTCACGGGAGATCGGGGCTGCCGACGTCATCATTCTCTGTGTCAAGTCACCGCAGGTGCAGGCAGGACTGCAAACGGCAGCACAGCTTATCCACCCTGACACGCTCCTTGTTACCATGCAGAACGGTATCGGGCACCTGGTCCTTCTCAAGGATAAACAAAAGCCGCCATCAGTTGTTATTGGTGTAACCGCCCAGGGAGCCAACATGGCAGCACCGGGCCGGGTGCGCCATGCGGGCGACGGCCTCACCAGGATAGGTTTTCTCAAGGCGGCCAGCTTTTCGAAATCCCTGCTGCTGGCAAAGCTGTGCAACCTCCTGAACTACGGGGGCATAGAGACCCTTATCGTTGACAACATCCTTGACCATGTCTGGTCCAAACTTCTGATCAATGTCGGCATCAATGCCTTGACCGCTATCCACCGCTGCCCCAACGGCGGACTCCTGGAATCAACAGGCAAACGGGAAAAACTTACAGCAGCAGTCAGGGAAGGTGAAGCCGTTGCCCGGGCTCTTGGTATACAACTCACGGAAGACCCCCTTGCTATGACTCTTGAGGTCTGCAGAAAAACAGCAGAAAACCTGTCGTCCATGCTGCAGGATGTCAACAGCAAACGGCCGACGGAAATAGATGCCATCAATGGAGAAATCATTGCAGCAGCCAGAAAACTCAGTATTCCGACACCGATAAACGATGAGTTGGTGCAAAAAGTAAAAGAGATAGAAGACGCCTACTAGGATCAAGACAGCATTAATACCCTGCAGATGAATAAAATTGACCCTGCTCTCATCGGTTTTGATATTGACGGCGTGGTTGCCGATACCGGCGGCGCCTTTATACGCATTGCCAGAGAGGAATACGGTATAGACTCGATAACCCTCGATGATATCACCAGTTACGAAGTGATCGACTGCCTAGATGTGGACCAGGGAATTATTGCAGAGATATTTACCCGGCTCCTCGACCATCCTTTGCGGGCCGGGCTGCAGCCCATGAAAGATGCCATACCCGTGCTCCACAGGTTTGCGGCGGCCGCACCTTTGACCTTTGTCACCGCCAGACCCCATGGAGAGCCCATCGCCCGCTGGCTTGAGCATTTTCTCGAGCCCGCCATATATGAAAAAACAAGACTTGTTGCCATGGGAGAACATGACAACAAGACCTCCTATATAAAAAACCTTGGGCTGCAGTATTTTGTTGATGACAGAATCCAGACCTGCCAGGCCCTTGCCGGTGAGGGAATTTCCCCCATTGTATACAACCAGCCATGGAACCGGAATGGCCACAACCTGCCGACTGTCAGTGACTGGAAGGCTATTCATGCCCTTTGTTTTGACTGACGCCACGCCGGGATCTCACCTTGCGAAACAGCCTCTCCGGTTGCAGCCTGTTTACATCTCAATTAGAATATGTTAAAAAATTCAATACGTTCTGGATGTTTCTGACTGCCAAACCATTAGTCAAGGATTCAGTGAGATGGAATGTCCCAAATGCGGCCATCAGTTTAAAGGTTATAAAAATCCACTGCCGACAGTCGATATAATAATAGAAACAATGGGCGGTATCGTTTTAATTGCAAGGAAAAACAAGCCAATAGGCTGGGCCCTGCCAGGTGGTTTTGTTGATTACGGCGAATCCCTTGAGCAGTCCGCCGTTCGCGAGGCCCTGGAAGAGACCGGCCTCCACGTTTCACTTTCCCGGCAGCTTAAGACCTATTCCGACCCGAAGCGCGACCCCAGGCACCACACAATTTCCACTGTCTTCATAGCCACCGCGACCGGCAAACCCAATGCCGGAGATGACGCCGGCAGAGCAGAAATTTTTACCGAACAGGACCTGCCCCCTCTGGTTTTTGATCATGGTAGAATTCTGGCTGACTATTTCACCTTGAAACAAAAAGCGGGCTGCCTATGATAAACCCCGTTATGAAAATTCTGCTTGTTGATGATGATCCCGCCATCCTTGAAATACTGGCAGACCTGATGGCCATTTTCGGGCATGAGTATGAAACTGCTGCCAATGGTATTGAAGCGCTCGAAAAATTAAAACAGGATCTCTTTCAAATTGTGCTGACCGATATGATGATGCCGGATATGGACGGCATGGAGCTTTTGAAATACATCAGCAGCAATTATCCCCATATCAAGGTTATCGTTGTCACCGGATATGACCGCACCTTTACCTACACCGATGTTATCAGAGCCGGGGCCAGCGACTTTATCTCAAAGCCCTTCAACTCCGATGAACTCGAAGCCAAGATCGACAGGCTTGTCCGAGAGATAGAGCTCCAGCGGCAGCTTGAGTTCCTTTCCATTTCAGATGGACTCACAGATCTCTATAACCGGCGCTATTTTGATTCAAAAATATTCGAGGAGGCCCGCCGGGCTTACCGCCAGAACCATGAACTTTTCCTTGCGCTTCTCGACGTTGACAACCTCAAAGCAATAAATGATAAATACGGCCACCCTTCCGGTGACAAGCTCCTGAAATCAGTGGGGGACATTATCAAGCACTGCATCAGGGAGGACGTGGACTGGCCCTTTCGCTACGGCGGTGACGAGTTCTGCGTCATACTGACCCAGCTTTCATCACAACAGGCTCTGGTTACCTCTCAGCGTTTTATTGAAAAATTTAATGAAAAGAAAATACCCCTTACCGGATTAAGTATCGGCCTGGCGAGATTCATCCGTTCAAGGGACAAGAAATGGACAGACGATATTGCCGATTTAATCAAGCGGGCTGATTCCGCCTTATATAAAGCCAAAGAGACAGGCCGGAACCGTGTTGTGGTCGATGAGGAAAATGAAGCACAGCAGGCAGGATAACGACACCGGCAGGCCGGTGGAGATAAGCCGGCTGCTGGCAGATGTTTTTGCCCACAAAAAATGGCGCGCCAAGCTGGAACTGCACAGAATTTTTGAGTACTGGGACAGCGTTGTGGGAAAGGAAATTGCCGCCGTGGCTCAACCCTCACTGATCCGCGGCCGTGTTCTCTGGGTAAAGGTGGCGGACTCGGTCTGGATGCAACAGCTGCAGCTGCAGAAAATATTGTTGCTGGAAAAAATAAACAAGCAGCTCGGTAAAGAAAAGATCAGTGATATTCACTTGCAGCTCGACAGCTCACTACCTGCCCCCGCTGAACCCGAAAATAGAAAAAAACAGCCAGTTTTTCCGGACAAAAAAGAAGAGCAGCAGTTTGATGAACTGATAAGCTTTCTGGAAAACGATGATCTCAAGGCTTCCCTTAAAAGCCTCTGGGTCAAGATGCATTCGAAAGGCTGAAAACTTTCAGAAATGTTGAATTCTGAGTGTTGAATTATTGCACCCTGTGAAAAACTTACAATTCAGCACGTAACATTCTTCTACGTCAGTCCCGGGCTAGCAGATACGCGGCAGCGGTTCGCCATGGAGCATTTCAACAACTCTTGCCGAGCCGATTATAGTCTCCAGTACCACCTGCCCGGGGTGATCCGCAACCGCCTCACCAATGATGCAGGCCCTTTCGCCGTATTCCATCTGCTGCATGACAGCCAGCAGGCTCTCTGCAGCCTCAGGTTCGACTAAGGCCAGCAATTTGCCTTCATTTGCAAGGTAGAGTGGATCAAGCCCCAGCAGTTCACAGGCGCCTTTTACATCATCACGCACCGGCAGGTCATTTTCCCTGATGCGTATGCCGATCCCGGACGACAGGGCAAGCTCGTTTAACGTTGTCCCCACCCCTCCCCGGGTGGGATCACGCAGCACATGGATGGAACCTGCTTTTTCCCTGATCAATGCGGCGACCAGATGGTTCAACGGAGCCGAATCGCTCCTGAATCCGCCCTTTATATGCAAACCCTCCCTCTGGCAGAGAATGGTGGCGCCATGGTCCGCCATGGTGCCGCTCAGGATAACCTTGTCCCCCGGCCGCCCGTTCGCGGCAGAGATGTCCAGTTCCTTGTCAAGGATTCCGATACCGGCTGTATTGATAAATATCTTGTCAGCCTTGCCGCGCTGGACAACTTTGGTATCACCGGCCACAATCTCCACCCCGG
>JAWVYE010000027.1:0-10037 GCA_033722905.1 Desulfobulbales bacterium | reverse complement strand
CCGGTACAGGTCAGGACAAGGTCTCCGAGGCCGCCCAGGCCGGAAAAGGTAAGAGGGTCGGCCCCCATTGAAATGCCGAGCCTGCTGATCTCTGCCAGTCCCCTGGTAATAAGGGCCGCCCTGGTATTTGTACCGTATCCCAGCCCGTCACATATGCCCGCCCCTATGGCGACAATATTTTTCAGGGCCCCGCCGATCTCCAGGCCGATGACATCCGTTGCGGCATAGACCCTGAAAAGAGGCGTTGCTATTGTTCGTTGAATAAAGGCCGCTCCATCCATGCTCCGGGATGCTACAGTAACAGCCGTGGGTATGCCCGCGGCAACCTCCTTGGCAAAACTGGGACCGGACAGGACCGCGGTGGTGATATTTCTCTCAGCGGGGTTTGCGGCTGAGGACAGGACATCCTCCATTACCTGGGTCATGGTGAGCAGCGAGTCGTTTTCAATGCCCTTGGAAGCGGAAACCACATAGGTATCATTGTCCAGATAGGTTTCAAGTTTGCTGAATACTGCGCGAAAAACATGGGAGGGCACCACCATGATAATGACTTTATGGCCGGCTACCGCCTCTTGCAGGCTGGCAACCGGGGTTACCGTCTCCGGCAGGGTAAAACCCGGGAGATAGCTTTTATTTTCACGGGTTGCCTTAAGCTCAGCAACATGTTCTTTGCGATGGGCCCAAAGCGATACTGTCTGCCCCAGGTCGCCGAGGGGTTTTGTCAGGGCTGTTCCCCAGCTCCCGGCCCCTACGACGGCTATCTTTGCAAGTGTCATCAGTTCGCCTCCTGGTTAATCCGGTGCATATTCAGCATCACCGTCCTCATCATGGGCTGCTGCAAGCTTTAAGCATCAACTTGGCGAAGTAACATATCAGTCCTCTGCGGCTATATCTCCCTCTTCGCTTTCCCCGTTCTCATACCCCGAGGGTTCGGCCACCCGGTCCATGCCCACCACCTTTTCATCCGGTGCCAGCTTGAAGAGGTTCACTCCCTGGGTGTTCCGGCCGATAACCCGGACATTCTGCATATTGGTCCTGATGATCTTGCCGCCGTTGGTGATCATCATGATCTCATCATCATCAACCACCTGCAGGGCGCCGATGGCCTTACCGTTCCTTTCGCTGGTCTTGATCGTGAAAACTCCCTTGCCGCCGCGGTTGCGGACCGGATAGTCGTCAACAGCCGTGCGCTTGCCAAAGCCGTTCTCGGTTACCGACAGGATAGATTCCGTCGACTCATCGACAACCACCACACCGACCACCGTATCGCCGGGGTTAAGGGTCATACCCTTGACCCCGGAAGCGGAGCGGCCCATGGGCCTGACTCTCTGCTCGTTAAAACGGACCGACATGCCGTTGCTGGAGAAAAGCATGATATCATTATTGCCGCTGGTCATGACCGCAGAAATGATCTCATCTCCTTCCCTGATCTTCAGGGCTATCTTACCGCGCCGCATTGGGCGCTCATATTCCCTGAGGTCGGTTTTTTTGACAATACCGTTCCTGGTGACCATCATCACGTAGCGTTCCTCGCCCTCGCGCAGCTCGAAGCTTTTTACCGGCATGATCGCCGCCACCTTTTCACCCGGTGTCAGATCCAGCAGGTTTACCAGGGCCTTGCCGCGCGCTATTCTGCTGGCCTGGGGTATCTCAAAGACCCGGCGGTGAAAAACCTTGCCCAGGTTGGTAAAAAACAGAAAGGTGTCGTGGGTGATGGCCAGATAGAGGCTGCTGACAAAATCCTCCTCGTGGGTCTGCATGCCCTTGACCCCCTTACCGCCGCGGCGCTGGGAGCGGTAAAGGTCAATTTGGTTGCGTTTTATGTAGCCTTCATGGGTAACGGTCACCACCATTTCCTCCTGGGCAATCATGTCCTCGGGCAGAATCTCATCAGGGGCCTCGGTTATCTCGGTCAGGCGTTCGTCACCGTATTTTTCCTTGATCTCTGCAAACTCTTCCCGGATGATGTTAAGCACCAGTTTTTCATCTGCGAGGATTTCCTTGAATTGTGCTATCTGGCGCATAAGTTCCTCGTATTCCTCGATGATCTTGTCACGCTCAAGGCCGGTCAGCCTCTGGAGGCGCATATCAAGGATTGCCTGGGCCTGAATCTCAGTCAGCTCATATTTGGCTGCCAGCCCCTGCTTGGCCTCCTTAGGGCCCGGGGATGCCTTAATCAGTTCCACCACCTCGTCGAGGTTGCTGATCGCAATTTTGAGGCCTGCAAGGATGTGGGCCTTTTCTTCGGTTTTTCTCAGGTCGTATGCTGTCCGCCGATAGACAATGGTTTTCCGGTGCAGGAGAAAATGCTGCAGTATCTGCTTAAGGTTCAGAATCTCCGGGCGCCCGTTGACGATGCTCAACAGGATGACCCCGAAACTTCTCTGCAGCGGAGTCATTTTGTAGAGCTGGTTCAGCACAATATCGGCGATCTCGCCCTTTTTCAAATCAAGAACGATCCGCATACCGCGCCGGTCAGACTCATCACGGACCTCTGAAATGGAATCAATTTTCTTGTCCTTGATCAAAATGGCGATTTTTTCTATCAGGCTGGCCTTGTTTTGCTGATAGGGGATTTCCGTGATGACAATAGACTCCCGGTTGGCCTTTTTGCTTTTCTCAATTTCAGTCCTGGAGCGCAGCAGGATCGAGCCGCGGCCTGTTTCGTAGGCCTGCCTGATGCCGGCCCGGCCGCAGATGAAAGCACCGGTGGGAAAATCCGGTCCAGTGATGATCTGCATCAGTTGGTGGATTGAAATGCTGGGGTCGTCGACCAGGGCTATCAGGCCGTCCATTACCTCTGTCAGGTTATGGGGCGGAATATTTGTGGCCATGCCCACCGCAATACCGGAAGAGCCGTTTATGAGCAATAATGGCACCCTGGTCGGGAAGACCACCGGCTCCATGTGGCTGTTATCGTAGGTGGGGGTGAACTCAACGGTTTCCTTGTCAAGGTCGGCAATGACCTCCTGGTCGAGTTTTGTCATCCGTGCTTCGGTGTAACGCATGGCCGCCGGTGAATCCCCATCAACCGAACCGAAGTTGCCCTGGCCGTCCACCAGGAGATACCGCATTGAAAAATCCTGGGCCATGCGGACAATGGTATCATATGCCGCTGTGTCGCCGTGCGGATGGTATTTACCAATTACATCACCGACAATTCTGGCCGATTTCAGGTAGGGGCGGTTGTGGAAATTGTTCAACTCGCGCATGGCAAAAAGAGCCCGCCGGTGGACCGGTTTGAGGCCGTCGCGGACATCGGGCAGGGCCCGGCCGACGATGACGCTCATGGCGTAATCCATGTAGGATTTTTTAAGCTCGGATTCTATTGATATATCAGGGAAAACCTCATCGGTTGTTTCTTTTGCTTGATCCACCATTTTGTCTGTACCTGTCGCTTTTACTCTAAAGTATACTGGTTAATATTTTCATCCCGGCCACCGGGTGCAGCACAGGCACCCGGACGGGTTTATCACGATCATGATCAAGTGCTGAGTCACTCAAGGCCCGGGCTAGATGTCGAGCTCGGACACCTCCATGGCATGGTTCTGGATATAGTCGCGCCGCGGTTCAACCTTGTCACCCATCAGTGTGGTGAAAATGTCATCGGCCTTTTCTTCATCTTCTATCTTTACCTGGAGCAGAATCCGTTTCGCCGGGTCCATGGTCGTTTCCCAGAGCTGTTCCGGATTCATCTCGCCGAGACCTTTATAGCGCTGCAGATGGCTGCCCTTGAAAGATTCCTTGCGAACCACTTCAAGCAGCTCCTTCCAGTCTCCAGCCTCAATCTGCTGGTCTTTGATTTCTATTGTATAGCTGTCGTTGATGAAGTTTTTCACCATCGGGTAAAGCTTGATCAGGGCGTGGTATTCCGGTATCAGGGGGACCTGGGGGCCGACGGTCACCATCAGGTGGGCCTTGTCCTTATAAGCGGCATCAAACTCATAACAGCTTGGTTTCCAATGGCAGGGCCTGGTTGTTCCCAGAATGAAATTCCTGCCCTTGAGGTGGTTGCGCAGGTCTTCAACAAATTCAATATCGGCAAACTGATCGGCCGACTTGACACTGTTTTCAAGCAGGAAAGTTATCATATCCTCCCATATTCCCACCCTCTCAAGATACTGAATGATTTTCAGGTAGCCGGAAAGTTTTTTCAGCATGTCAACCATCTCCTCTCCGGTAAAGACACCGCCTTTCTTTCCTTTGCGGATTGACATCATGGTGCTGGCCTGCTTGAAAAGAAACTGGTTCAGCTCTTCGTCATCGGCAAAGTACTGCTCCTTTTTACCCCGCCCCAAGCGATACAGGGGAGGCTGGGCGATGTAAACATGGCCGGCTCTGACCAGGGTGTTCATCTCCCTGAAGAAAAAAGTCAGGAGCAGGGTGCGGATATGGGCCCCGTCAACATCGGCATCGGTCATGATTACTATCTTGTGGTAGCGCAGCTGTTCAATATCAAAATCATCTTTGCCGATGCCTGTGCCCAGGGCTGCTATAATCTGCTTGATCTCCTCGCTGGAGAGAATTTTATCGTAACGGGCCTTCTCAACGTTCATTATCTTGCCCCGCAAAGGCAGAATTGCCTGAAAAACACGATCACGCCCCTGCTTGGCACTGCCGCCGGCCGAGTCGCCCTCAACCAGGAACAGTTCTCTTTCTTCAGGTTTTTTGGACTGACACTCAGCAAGCTTTCCTGCCATCAACAAATCTATACCGTTGCCCTTTTTACGTGACAGCTCTTTGGCCCGGCGGGCCGCTTCACGGGCCCGGGCCGCTTCAACTACCTTGGCCAGGATTTTCTTGGCTTCCAGGGGATTCTGCTCGAGGTATATCCCCAGTTTTTCATTACAGATAGACTCGACTATGGACCTGACTTCACTGTTGCCCAGTTTTGTCTTTGTCTGGCCTTCAAACTGGGGGTTGGGAACCCGAATGGAAACCACACAGGTTATGCCCTCCCGGACATCATCACCGCCCATTTTTTCTTTCATGCTTTTCGGTATGATATCATCGGTGGCATAACGGTTGATACATTTTGTAAGGGCGCCGCGGAATCCTGTGACATGGGTGCCGCCCTCCTTGGTGTGAATATTGTTGACGAAAGAGAAAAGCCTTTCTGAGTATCCAGTATAATACTGGAAACATACCTCTACCTGGACGCCATCCTTTTCACCGTCAAAAAAAATAGGCTCGAGGTTTACCGGGGTCCGCTTGCGATTCAGATATTCCACAAACTGGCTGATGCCGCCCTCATAATGAAACTCATCCTCTGCGCCGTTTCTTTCATCATGGAGGACAATCTTGACGTTTTTGTTTAAAAAGGCCAGTTCCCTGAGCCTGTTCTGGATAATTTCATATTTGTATTCCGTTGTTTCCGTAAATATTGTCGGATCTGGCTTAAAGGTTATCTTGGTTCCGGTCAGTTCCGTATCTCCTATGGTTTCAATATCTCTATCCTTGTTGCCAAGGGTATAGGACTGCAGGTGTATTTTCCCTTCTCTTTTTATTTCGGCAATACACCACTCACTCAAGGCATTCACCACCGAAACACCCACCCCGTGCAACCCCCCGGAAACCTTGTAGCTTGAGTGGTCAAACTTGCCGCCGGCATGCAGGGTGGTCATTACCAGTTCAAGGGCCGACATATCCTCGGTCGGATGCTTGGCAACCGGGATGCCGCGCCCGTTATCTTCAACGGAAACAGAATTGTCCTGGTGGATTTTTACCTTTATTTTCGTGCAGTATCCGGCCAGGGCCTCATCAATACTGTTGTCCACCACCTCATATACCAGATGGTGTAATCCTTCTTCAGCCGTATTGCCTATATACATTGCCGGTCTTTTGCGGACAGCCTCAAGGCCGGCCAAAACCTTTATATCTTCGGCGCCATAGGTATTTTTTTGTTTATTCTCTGCAGGTTCCATTTTTTTCTTTTTTTTATTTTAATGTAATAATTTACTTGAGTTATTCAGTAATCATATTTTCATGGGCATGATTATACTTATAAATCCCGGGTCGGCATCGCCCTCTATAAGACATGGGCTCTGGTCTGAATTTACATAGGCTTTTATCATGTCACTCCGCATAACCTGGAGTGTATCGATGAAATAACGGCAGTTAAATCCAAGCTCCAGTGGGTCACCTGCATAATTTATTTCCATTTCATCTTTGGCGTTGCCAAAATCCATATTCTGTGATGACAGGACAAGTTTATTTTCAGCAACACTTAACTGGATGGAATTGAATGTTTCTTCGGTAAACAGGTTTGTTCTTTTCAAACCTTCAAGAAAAGTCATTCTTTCAATTTCCAGAAAATTATTTTTTTCTATAACGTTTACAATACTTTTATAATCAGGGAACTCGCCGTTCATGAGGCGGACAATCATCAGGGAATTTTTTGTTTTTATGACAATTTGTTTTTTGTCTGATGCCATGGAAAAATTTTTCTGGCCCTCGCAGGCTTTTTTTATTTCAGAAACACCCTTCCTGGGTATAAGGGTATTTTTTTCAATAATTATAGCATCACTTTCCTTATCAAGTTCCTTCTCCATAATAGAGAGGCGATGGCCGTCAGATGATACCATTCGCAAAAAAACTTTTTTTTCATCATTTATTTCCTTTTCAAGAAGAATGCCGGTAAGGGTGTAGTTGCTTTCCCTTTCCTGGGCTACAGAAAAAATTGTTTTATCAATCAGTTCCTTGATAAGCTCACAGGGTAAAGACACCAGAGCCTCTTCATCATACTCAGGAAAATCTGGAAACTCTTCACTGGAAGTGCCGGCCAGGTTATACATACTGGATCCGGCTTTTATCTTGGCCCAGTTTTTATCCTTTTCTTCAATTTTTATTATGTCTGAACCCGATTCCCTGACAATCTCAAATAATATTTTTGCCGGTAACGTAAGAGAACCGGGACTTAATATTTCAGCTGCAACACTCTTTTTTATACCTACTTCTAAATCAGTAGCTATTATTTCAACAAAGTTTTCCTGGGATTGGATCAGTACATTGGCCAAGACTGCCATTGTTCCTTTTTTTCCGGTTATACTCTGCAGGGAATTGAGAACGGGTAAAATATCCTCTTTTGATACATTTATTGATAATGGCATGGTTTATTGTCCTCTAAATATTTTTATAATGTATTTAAAATAATATATTATTAAGGTTCATTATATGTTGATAAGAATTATAATATATTGATTTTTATTGAGTTTTTTTAAAAAAAAGATTTTTAAAAAAAAGTTGATTAAAACATATTACTAGTTATCAACAGGCAATAAAAAAAATACCCACAAAAAAAAAATTTATGAATAAGTTTCCTGCTCTATTTTTTTATTTAAAATGTAAGCAAAAAAAACTGAATTATTATAGAGCAAATACAATATTAAAACAATGTTTTTTAACGTTTTAATATTGTATTTTTTTTCTTTAATTACAATTATTTACAATATTATAAAAATAGTTGGAAATGAAGAGCGAAAAAAGACCTCTTTTAACACTGCAAAAGGATATAAAAAAACTGCTTGTAAAGGGAGTTTCAGGTGGTTTTTTTCCCTGTGCCGCAGTGGGTGTTTCCAGAGGTTTGGGAAAAGAAAAAAAAATTGTTTTCAGCCATTATGGCAACGCAATTTCCTCTGCAGTGAAAAAACCACTGCAAAAACAACATTTTTTTGATCTGGCCTCTTTAACAAAACCACTGGCAACAACAATGGCAACTCTATGCCTTATTAACGAAAAAAAAATTGCGGTGGATGAAGAACTGTCTTCCCTGGTAGAAAAAAAAATAAGCGGTCCCCAAAACAATATTACTGCCGGACACCTTTTAAGCCACAGTTCAGGACTGCCGGCGCACAGAGAATACTTTAAAGACCTGAAGGATATAGCACCTGAAGAAATAAATAAGTTTGTGGAAAAACTGATATTACAGGAACAGCTGGAGTATGAACCGGGAGCAGAGTCTCTATATAGTGACCTTGGTTTTATTCTATTGGGCAGAATAATAGAAAAAAAAGCCGGGTGTAGCCTGGAACATTATGTCGAGGAAAAGGTATTGCAGCCGCTTAAGCTGCAAAAAAAAATATTTTTTGCCCCTTTGTCCGGCATGAAAAAAAGTCATAAACAATCAGAATATGTTGCCACAGAAAACTGCCCCTGGAGAAAAAAAGTCCTCCAGGGAGAGGTTCATGATGATAACTGCTATACCATGGGAGGGGTGGCAGGACACAGCGGACTGTTTGGAAATATAGAGGGTGTAACTCTTTATGCGGGCCTGATTCTTGATATGTGGAAAGGTGTTTTCAGACATCCGCACATCAATAGGGAAGACCTGGTGTACTTTTTAACCAGGCAGGAAAAAATACCCGGCAGCAGCTGGGCTCTCGGGTTTGATACCCCGGCAGAGAAAGAATCGAGCTGCGGCAGATACTTTTCGCAAAAAAGTGTAGGGCATCTTGGTTTTACCGGGACTTCGTTCTGGATAGATCCTGAAAAGGATGTTGTCATGGTTCTTCTCTCAAACCGCGTACACCCGTCAAGGGAAAATATCAGAATAAAAAAATACCGGCCCTATTTTCATGACTCGGTCATGAAAAAAATGTTTCCTGGGAGGAAATAAAATTTTTTTATGGCAGAGAGAAAAAAATTTGTTAAAATGAATGAATATTCATTTTTAGGGATAGTTGTATGCTTGGGTTTTATTAGTGGTTAAGGCAGAACTACAGCAAGTTGCAGAATTTTCAACATTATATTCGACACAATGAACTTGAGCACCCTGCAGTAGAGACCACAAAAACAAAAAGGAGTTACAGGGCACAATGGAAGGAAAGGTAAAGTGGTTTAATGACAAAAAGGGATATGGTTTTATAGAAACAGAAAGTGATGGAGATATTTTTGTGCACTATTCCGGTATCGAGGACACCGGCGGTTTTCGCTCTCTGCAGGAAGGAGAAGTTGTTAGCTTTGAGATAGAGCAGTCACAGAGGGGCCCCCAGGCAGTTCAGGTGAAAAAACAGGGTGGCTGATATATTTTAGTATCTGCAAGGGTGTTGAGAAAATTTTCACCCGTTTTATTGCGGGACGTAATATCTATTCAGGGATTTATCCCCCATGATGTCTGGGTCACACCTTATTACCCCAGGTGAGAAGTATTGAAATTTTTCCTTGCAGCAGGAGAGTTTTTTCTGGTGATCAAGTGGTTATTGCACTGTTTACTGTCGGCAAAAGGCCTAAAGCTGAAATTAAGCCAAACTGCCGCCTTTATAATTGTTGTTTAAATATATAAAGCGGGCTCCGGAACAACATAATCCCGGGCCCGCTTTGTGTTTTAGTTGAAATATTACTTACATTTTCCAGTTGGCGTCCACACCGCAGAGAATGGCCTTGCCAACACCCTTGTCTTTATGGCAGGCAAAGCAGACAGATACGGTTTCACCAACGGTTTTCCTTGCTTCTATGTCATAGAGCAGGATAGTGCCGTCAACAGAGTCATTACCTTGAAAATCCTTGGCTTTTTCACGCATGGTCATAACAGCGTATTTGGAGTCCGGTGTGGGAACAATATCCTGATTTACACCTGGCAGAGGTGTAATTTCGTCGAGCACTTCCAGGGTTGCAGCATCAATAAGATAGCCGCGGTCTGCTCCAGACTGAAGAATGTACTTGCCGTCACTGGTGAAGTGCTGCCTGAAAGTGATGGTGCCGCCGGAGACGTCTTTGGGCATGCCGAGAATCAAGGCTTCCTGGAGTTTGAGAAGGTACCCTTTTTCAAGGGCTGCCATATCAAGATATATAAGCCTGGTGTTGCCGGTCCACTTTGTGAACCCTTCCGGGGTGTCGTTTACGGTTAACAGGAACCTCTTCATGTCCGGGGTATTGGTGCCGTGGGCAAAGGTAACTTCTCCGGGCCTGATTCCCAGGTTATCCAGGAAAACCCGGTGCTTCAGCTCCATGGTTTTTTTGTCATACACGTCAATATAGCCCTCGTTGGCCATGGAAACCGGGATGTATGAACTTTCTGACTGGCCTGAGGCGCTATAGTT
>JAWVYE010000026.1:0-10044 GCA_033722905.1 Desulfobulbales bacterium | reverse complement strand
TGCTTTGTTATCAACCTGTCTGCATACTGACTGTGTATAGCAGACAGGTCTCTGCCTCGCATCTGCCGCATTCTGCAAGCGCTTAACTTTTCAGAAATATAATAACTGTGAAAAAACATCTATTCAAATGAGGAAGAAACAATGAAGAAGACCTGGGAAAAAGTATTTGAATATGCCTCCATGCCGGTGCATGGAACATTGTCAAGAAAGCTGCGCAAGGGAGTGACGCTGCAGATTAACGAGGGGGAACCCTATAAAGAGGCGGTTATATTTCTCGGTGAGGAATTTGTCCGCATAACAGCCGAGGAAAAATCCAAACATATGAACACCTATTATGACTGGACAGCTATTGCTTCAATCCGGACTTACAGTCCAAAGGATGAAAAATAGCTCCAGGTGCCGCGAAAAAAATCAGGAGATGCGAATAGTGAAAATTGCAGTAGCCACAACGGACGGAATTGCCGTAAATGAACACTTCGGCCGCATGGAAAACTTTTATATATACGTCATTACTTCAGAGGGGCCGGTAAAGGTAAAAGAGATAAAGGTAAAGCCCCTTTCAACCGGTGCAGGGAACCACCCGTTTGATAGTCAGCGCTTCCAGGCCATTGCCGAGGCCCTCAAAGGGTGCGACCGAGTTTATGTAACCAAAATCGGTGAGCGGCCGGCTGCAGAACTGCAGAAGTTGGGGATCGTACCCATTGTTTTTGATGGCGAAATTGGCGCCATTGCAATGGACTAGATGATCAGTAGCAATGAAATCTGCAAAGCGGAAAAATTTTCTTTCAACCACCATTCTGCTGGTGCTTTGCCTGCTGTTAATATCAGCTGTTGAGCGGGCTTATGCCGGGCGCGGTGAAATACGGGTGGCGGTTGCCACGAACTTTATCCGGACAATGGACGAATTTGCCCATGGTTTTGAAAAAGAATCGGGCATCAGGGTTAAACGCAGCTCATCCGCCACCGGCATGCTTTACTCCCAGATCATCAACGGTGCTCCTTATGACCTGTTCCTGGCTGCTGATGCAAAAAGGCCTGAACTTCTTCACCGGCAGGGGGTGTGCGACAAGCCGTTCGCCTATGCCGATGGCAGGGTGGTGCTGTGGAGCAGCAGGAAGGATCTTGATGAAGCGCAGAACTGGTTGCAGGTCCTCGTCAGGGATGACATACAGCGTATTGCCCTGGCTAATCCCGCGACAGCCCCTTACGGCGAAGCGGCGATGCAGGCCCTGGCAAAAGCAGGCCTCATTGAACAGGTAGATAAACGGCTGGTTTATGGACAGAATGTCGGCCAGGCTTTCCAATACGGCCAGCAGGGAGCGGCCGATTTGGCCTTTGTGTCCCGGTCCTTTGCTCTCTCGGAGCAGGGCCAAAAGGGAAAAACATGGCCGCTGCCGGAAGCCCCGCCGGTTGTCCAGAAAGCCTGCCTCCTGAAAAACTCAAAAAACAAAGACTCTGTGCGTGATTTAATAGCATATCTGCAGACAGAGCAGGCCAAAACCATACTTTCAGAATTCGGTTATGAGTAAACGGTGATAACCATGGATCTGCAGCCATTATACCTCTCTGCCAAGCTGGCTTTCATTGCCACACCGATCCTGATGCTGGTGGTAACGCCATTGGCATATTTTCTGGTCTATTTCAGGTTTCGCGGCAGGGTGCTGCTGGATTCACTTTTAAGCCTGCCACTGGTTCTGCCGCCAACAGTGCTCGGTTTTTACCTGCTTTTTGCCATGGGGCCGAAGTCACCCCTTGGCCAAGCCTGGCAGGCCTTATTCAACGGTCCACTGGTGTTCAGCTTTGCGGGTATAGTCTGCGCTGCAATGCTCCACAGCCTGCCCTATGCTGCCCAGCCCCTGAAGGCCGCCTTTGCAAAAATCGATGCGCGGCTGCTGGAGTCGTCTTATGTTCTGGGGGTTTCGCCGGTTGCCACATTTTTCAAAGTGGTACTGCCCAACTCCATAGGGGGATTGGCGGCGGCGGCAATTCTGGCTTTTGCCCATACCATGGGAGAATTCGGGGTTATTCTCATGGTGGGCGGTTCCATACCGGGAGAGACCAAGGTGGCCTCCATAGCAGTTTTTGAACTGGTGGAGTCATTGAGATATCAGGAGGCCTGGAAGCTGTCGCTGGCCCTGCTGGCAATCAGCTACTGTGTTCTTCTGGGAGTTAATTTTATCAACAACAGGGAACGATCGTGAAACTTGAAATACATATAAATAAAAAGCTGCCGGATTTCACCATTGATGTATCGGTTTGCTGTGAGGCCGGAAAGATGCAGATCATAACCGGGCCGTCCGGGTCCGGCAAAACCACCATTATGAGGATTCTGGCCGGCCTTGAAAAATCGGATCATGGTCTGATCCACTTTAACGGCAGGGTGTGGGAAGATACCGCCAACAATATTTTCGTGCCGCCGCAGCAGAGAGAAATCGGCTACGTTTTTCAGGAGTACTCACTGTTCCCCCACCTGACGGTTAAGGAGAATATCGCCTTTGCAGCAAAAAAGCCGGAAATTGTCGAACATTACATTCATTATTTCGGGGTTGAACATCTTGCCGGCCGCGTTCCCAGACAGCTTTCCGGTGGAGAGCGGCAACGGGTCGCCCTGGCACAGGCCCTGGCAAGAGAGCCGCAAGCACTGTTGCTGGATGAACCTTTTTCTGCCCTTGATTACATAACCAGGATGAAACTGCGTAAAAGCCTGCAGGGACTGAAGGCCTCTGTCAATATCCCGATCATACATATCACCCATGACATCCACGAGGGACTGCAGATGGCTGACAGTTTTCTGCCCCTTGAAAAGGGCCGGATATCCTATGATTGGCTGCCGGATAATATCAGGGCGGAATTACCTGGATACCCTTCGCAGATATGCAGCGGCAGGCTCTCCCCTGTAACGGAAATGCCAAAGCCCGCCAAGAGGCTGATTTCACCTTTAAGCCGCCTGTTCTGCTCCTTCAGGACATGCAGCACCTGATGGTTTGAATTCATGCAAGGTATTATTGACAGCACATTACGGGAAGGCAGCCAGGCCTTTGGTGTGGCATTCAGTCTGGCTCAGAAAAAGGAGATCTTTACGGCACTCTGCTCTGTGGGTGTAGAAGAGATTGAGTTAGGCATAGCAACCGGTTTTGATGCCGACCTGCCGCAGTTAATAGCGTTCTGCAGGTCGGCTGCTTCGGGCAGCAGGCTGGCCTTATGGAGTCGCTGCCGGCTGGAAGATATTACCCTGGCCCATTCCCTGCAGCCTGATGTGCTGTCCCTGTCTATCCCGGTATCAGACATCCATATAAAGAAAAAGCTGGGCTGCACCAGGGCATGGGTCCTGGAAACTGCAGGAAAATCTATCGCTAAAGCTAGGCAGCTTGGCTTCAAGGTTGTCTCTTTAGGCCTGGAGGATGCTACCCGCGCCGAGCAGGAGTTTTTGCATAAAATTATTGCGGCAGCAATTAAGGCGGGAGCTGACCGGATACGCCTGGCCGACACGGTCGGCGTTGCCAACCCGGGAAAAATTGCCGAACTGGTTAAATGTGTAAAAAATATCGGCCCAGTGGAAGTCGGTGTCCATGCGCACAATGATTTCGGCATGGCCACAGCAAACAGCCTGGCAGCCCTGGATGCAGGTGCTGACTGGGCCGATGTCACAATTCTTGGCCTGGGAGAGCGGGCCGGCAACGCCCGTCATGAGGAGCTGGCCGGCTACCTGGCTCTGCAGGGGAGAAGAGATGTCGAGCTGAGAATGCTTGCGGACCTGGCAAGAAAAGTTGCTGCAATGAGCGGCAGAATAATTGAACCCCATAAACCCATAGTCGGAGAGAATATTTTCTGTTGCGAAAGCGGTTTGCACTTGCAGGGCCTGCGCCAAGACACATCAACATATGAACCTTTTGCGCCTGATGCAGTCGGGGCCAGGCGTAAACTGAGGTTTGGCGGCAAGATCGGCAGAAAAGATATTAAAAACTGTTTTGCGGAAATTAAGAAACAGGCCGCCAATATTGATATAGACGATATTGTTCTGAGGGTCAGAAATAAAGCGGCTGCAAAGGGAAGACCCCTGAAGAGAAGAGAACTGCTGACCTTGGTTTCTTCAGCCTTTGAAGGTTGAAGCGACCGCTTGCTTACTGCTCCTCAATTCTCTTGCGGAACCAGCGGATGAGGTTGTCTTTTACCGCCGCCATATCGAGGTGGTATATCTCCCGGGGAAAGAGCAGTTCCGCCACGCCGGAATCAAAGATCCGCTTGACCTCGTACTCATCATGAGACACATCTTTTTTGTAAATATAGTCAAGATAGCTCTTATTGGTATGCACTATGAATTCAACACGCATCCCGCCCATGCGGGCGAAAAACTTCAGCATCGGCGTCGAGGCTGAACTGCCGATATTGGAGCTTTTGTAACTGCCGCCCCGCAGGTTGTCGGAAATATCCTCAAGGGTCATAAAGGAATCGGCCCGGATGGCGCTCTCGGTCAGGTGTTTCTGGAAGAGCCTGACCTCGGCCACGGTGTCAAGCACACCCAGCAGGCCGAGCTCATCATCAACCGCAACCGCCGGATTTTCTTCATTTTTCCGCATGAGCTTCAGCACCTTTGCTTCCGGCGGTTTTTTCCTGACGCTGACATAGATGGGAATTTCCCGGCCGTTCTCCTTGAAGCGCCTCCTCTTGATCAGGGTCAGCTTCTGGCCTGGCTTGAGCTTCATGGCGCCGGTCTCTGCCATGCTGAGAACGCGCACGTCATTGCAGGTAAAATCCTCCGGGCTGTGACTGCTTAACAGGTAAAATATGTCCAGTTCGCCGATCTTGATCTCCGGGCTCCAGACATAGGCATTTAAAAAGTCCAGGAAACCGGAAAACTTTGCCTCAACCTCGGTTTCACGCTCACGCTGGTCAATGGAACCGGCCAGGCTCATGAGGATCAGTTTGCGCTTGGCCTCAAAACGCGCCTTTTTGTGGTAGCGGTCATCAAACATTATCAGGAGCAGTTCCACGGGGCTGCTGGTAATGTCGATTTCATTGGTGATTTCTATAAAGGGGGCGTAGTTGGCCAGAATTTTGTTCTTCAGGTAGCGGATAACGTCGTCCGCCGTGCGTGAATAGCTGTCCACCCTGGTGATGATTTCCCGCTCGCTGCCCTGGATGCCGAACATATTACCCAGCAGGTTGTAGGCCCGCCGTTCGACCCGGCGCCGCTTGTCCCTGTCGTCAAGCAGGGCCTGGATCTGGGCAAAGGAGCTGACATCGAGGAACTCGAAGATCTGGTTCCGGGTGGCCCTGTACTTGGTGACCAGCTCTTTCTCCCTGAGGCATTTAGCCCTCTGCCTCGATTCATCGCTGAATATGCGGTAGCCTGGCGGCGTGTCAGCGGTTGCAAAGGGTCCGCTCTGCTCGAGGAGGGAGTATATTGTGTTGCCCCAAGATGTTTTAGTCATAGTCATTTATATATGTATCAGTGGATTAAGGCAAACCGATCCAACCGCATCTACTGCTGGCCGGGCTTGCCTGAAATGCACGATTTTCTAACGTAACCAGTCAATTATATAAATCTGGCATGTTTTTTCCCCTTCAAAGCTAATATTAATGAATAAGGGAGAAAAAATTGTCAAACAGTTTTGCAAACTGTTTTTTGATTGTTTGCTGGTGCGTTTCAGCATCCTTGATAATAACATCCGGGTTGATCTCCCTGTCCTGCAGGCCGGCCAGCCATTTTGCGTCCATGGTAAGCCAGCTTTTGACATTTTCCGGAGCAGCGGCATGGTTGTCGAACTGCAGGCCCAGGATATGGGGCCGGCCGTGCACGGAAATAGCCTCAACCTGGCACTCGGATGATGTGGCCAGGATGTTGATGTGGCCCGGCAGAGGCTCCTGTACCGCCTGGCCGTGCCATTTAAACAGCGGCAGATTCTGGGGCAGGCCTTTGAAGGCCGGGTGGATTTTTCCTGCGTGGGTCAGAAATCCCTGGATGTAGCCGATGCTGGAGAGAAAATTAGGGCCCACTTTGGCGCCGAGTACGTCGGCCAGCAGCTGGTGGCCCAGACAAAAACCGAGGTAAGGGATATCCCGGGCTATGGCTTTCCTGATGGTGTTTTTTTCCTGCTGCAGAAAGGGATAGATGTGTTCCTGGTCAACATTCGGGCCGCCGCCGAGAACTATAAGTGCGGTATAGCCATTTACGTCCGGGATACTTTCTTCCCAGACACGGATGATATCCATTTGCAAGTTGTGGTGTTTTACCGCCCTGAGAAGAAACTTTCCCGGTCCTTCCCAGGTGTTGTGCTGTAAGACAATAACTTTTCTGGCCATGACCCGGTTCTTTTGCGTGAGTTGTTTGAGAGGAATCCAATGTTAAGTAATAATTTAAAGGTTTGTAGTTTATTGGGCCTGAACAAAAGGAGGCTGACCGGGGGAGAGGTCAGCCTCCTTGGAGGGGGAGAGGAGTAAAGAGACCCCTTTTGTTCTGTTCAGACTAGAATGAAAAGCTTATTGAGACACCGCCATAGACAAAGTTGTCATCATTACTGGGGCCTGTTTCAAATGCATCGGAAGCATCATCTGACAGAGCAAATGACCAGTACAGTTCAGGCGTGATCGCAATATACTTGCCAACCGGGAAGGACATTGATGCAGACAGCAGACCGTCATGGAAGTCACTGTAGTCGGCATTATCGTAGTAACCGAAGGCCAGGCCGAGGTCCAGGCTGTGATCATCTGTAATCATGAATGAATGGCCAAAGCTCAGGTTCGCATACAGGTCACCGGCAAATGCATCAGTGTCATAATAAAGGGTAAGCGCGGGAGCCCCGATCACATCATAACTCAGGGTACCGTAAAATTCCTGGGTGTCGCTTCCCAGTACTGAATAGTATATCCAGCCCAGGCCATAGCCCAGTTTCTCATAGGCGCCGTCATATGAAAGCGTGAAATCGGTTTCATTCCATAGATTTGTTTCAGCACTGTAGTCATCGGTATCCAGGTTGGCCCAGAGGTTGGCGCCGAACCCCTTATAGGATACGGACAGTGACGGCTGGATAACGAGGGAGTCGTCGCTTAACTCATAGCCGCGCCAGACATACTTGGAATAAAAGGCTACCGAGGCATCGGCTGAAGGCATCTCTTCCTCTGCCAGGGCGATGGACGATCCCGCCCCTATAAAAAGTGCTGCTGCTGTGATTCCGGTAATAAGTTTTTTCGTTCTGCTCAAATTCATTTTATTTCTCCTTGTGTTATAATTTTCTCTTATCTCCATTTATGCGCGAAATGCGCCTTTCTCCTGATTATCGTACTTATTTTTTCATGGTGAATTCCGGGTAGGCTTCCAGGCCGCACTCACCGATGTCAACACCTTCGATCTCTTCCTCTTCGCTGACACGGATTCCCATAACGGCTTTGAGGATTGCCCAGACGATAAAGCTTGTGCCGAACACCCAGGCGAAGATAACCGCAATGCCTGTAAGCTGGGCGACCAGGGAGCCATCAGGATTGGTGAAGGCCACTGCAATCAAGCCCCAGATGCCGACCACACCGTGGACCGAAATAGCACCGACCGGGTCGTCAATCCGCGCCTTGTCAAGAAAGACGATGGAGGGCACAACGAGAAGCCCGCCTATGACGCCTACCACTGTAGCGATTAAGGGTGTCGGGGTCAGGGGTTCTGCGGTAATGGCAACGAGACCGGCCAGGGCGCCGTTGAGGGCCATGGTAAGGTCAGCCTTGCCGAACCATATCTGGGAGAGGAGCAGGGCCGCAACCAGGCCGCCGGCAGCAGCCATATTGGTATTGACAAACACCATGGAAACAGCATTGGACTCTTCAATATTGCTGATGATAAGCTCTGAGCCGCCGTTGAAGCCAAACCATCCCAGCCAGAGAATAAAGGTACCGAGGGTGGCGAGAGGCAGGTTGGCACCGGGGATAGCCTTTACCTTGCCGCCTTCATACTTGCCTTTCCGGGCTCCAAGCAGCAGAACACCGGCAAGGGCGGCAGAGGCACCGCAGAGATGCACGACGCCTGAACCGGCAAAGTCGGAGAAGCCGAGGCCGTCCAGAAAACCGCCGCCCCACTTCCAGTATCCTTCAACAGGATAGATGAAACCGGTCAAAACAACGGCAAAGAGCAGAAAGCTCCAGAGCTTCATTCTTTCTGCAACAGCACCGGAGACAATTGACATTGCCGTGGCCACAAAAACAACCTGGAAGAAAAAGTCCGCCATGCCCGAATAGTAGATTTCACCGCCGCTTTTCAATACATCATCCACGGCGTTGTCGGCACCGAGCCAGAAACTGATCCCGGGGATAAAGCCGTTGGGGCCGCCACCGTACATAATGTTGTAGCCAACGAACATGTACATGATGCAGGCTATGGAATAAAGCGCGACATTTTTGGTCAGGATCTCTACGGTATTCTTGCCCCGGACCAGACCGGCCTCCAGCATGGCAAAACCTGCAGCCATCCACATGACCAGGGCGCCTGACATGAGAAAATAAAAGGTGTCGATTGAGTAGGCCAGGTGAATTACTTTTTCCGCCACCCCCGGCTCCTCAGCAAGTGCGGGCGCAGCAGACAAGCCGGCCAGGCCCAGCGTCACTAAAGATAAAAAAACTGATTTCTTCATAATATATTCTCCTTTATTACAAAATTGTAAATTATATGGCTTCTTTGTCCCTTTCTCCTGTTCGTATTCTGCAGACCGTCTCCACGGGCACGACGAATATCTTGCCGTCGCCTATCTTGCCGGTCTTCACGGCACCGATTATTGTTTCAATGATCTGCTCAACCATTTCATCGTTGGTCACAACCTCGACTTTTACCTTTGGTATAAAGTCCACAACATATTCAGCGCCCCTGTATACCTCTTTGTGGCCTTTCTGGCGCCCGAACCCTTTTACCTCAGTAACCGTCATACCGTGAATCCCAAGACCCGAGAAAGCCTCCTTCAGGTCATCAAGCTTGAAAGGCTTGATGATTGCTTCAATTTTCTTCATTATATACCTCCATTGATTTCCATTATTGTAAGAAGTTAAACTTCTAGCTCGTTTGGCATAGGTATTTCAATAACCGTGCCTGAAAGAGCGATTATTTTTTATTTATACATATAACTATATGTAATTTATAAATAAAAAAAATAATTTGAAGAAATGTAGTCGGGAGGCTGGGTTTAATTTATTACAAATTTGAAATAATTTAAAGTTAATACTTTATTAAATATTTCATTATTGTAATATTTTTTAATTGGGATTGGCGGCGCAGTGAAGGTATTATGTAGTCAGGTTTTTTTATTGCGGAACGGCCACGCGGTGTTGACAGGGATAGAGGTATGTAGAAAAAAAATGCTGTGATCACTCTATTCCCATGTCCCTTTTCAGCCGCAGGGCATAAGTGTTCTCAAGGCTTGCCCGCATGGTCGGGTGCGTTTTTTTTCCCATGGCCGGAGTTGCATCAGGGGCAGCGGTTATTACCGATAAATAAGAATCAGATCCGGCAACCATCTTGGAAGACTATGTTAATCCGTCAAAACGGTGTATTCCTTACCGTCGTCATCCTGTGCCGCTTCGATGCGCATATCTTCCAGGTTGCACTCTTTGACGCCGCGGTACAACTCATAGCAGGCGCGGTGCATTTCCTGGTCGTCCACCTCGGCTATCCACTCGCCGGAGGCTGCCTGGTAGGTGTTTTTGGCATTGATTTTCGTATGCCGGCCATGGACTTTATCTCTGACTGTCAGTGTTTTCATGATCTACCTCCTGTCTGCATCTTTTTTTTCTTATAGTTAAAAAATATGCTCTAAACCCATGGATGTTAAGAGCAGCATAAAAAAATAAAGGCCGGCCGCCTCGGCAGATGATAAATGGGTCGCATCGTAACCCGGCAGCACATGCCCGAAGAACTTGACTCCCCTATCCCTATCTTATACCTTTATAGTTAAACCTGCATATTCAGACTGAAGAGGAGGATGTCATGAAAAGAATTACGATCCTGACCATTATTCTGCTGTTGGCAATACTTGGTATAACCGAAGCATATGCCAGGACTTTTGTCACCATCGG
>JAWVYE010000025.1:0-10135 GCA_033722905.1 Desulfobulbales bacterium | reverse complement strand
GGGTATTTTCCTCCATATCATCCCTGCGGTTGCCGGTCATGACCAGAGGGATTTCCTCTTCAATGATAAAAACATAGCTATCATCAGGTTTTCTAAGATAGAACAGGGGCAGCACCGGGGCGCCTGAATCCATGGCCAGCATTGCCGCGCCTATTGGCGTGTGGGCCTTTTTGCCGTAAAAGTCGACAAAGGTGCCGCGCACATCGGTATCCTGATCAATGAGAATACCGACCAGGTTATTTTCTTTCAGGACCCGCAGGATGGATTTATAGGATGAGCCTCTTGCCAGGGTTTGCACCCCTTTTTTGCCTCTGGACTCAAATACCAGCTTGTTGAGCTTTTCGTTGCCCATTTTCTTGCCGATGGCGTAGGTTGGAATGCCCAGCATCGGCAGCCCCAGGGCGGTTGCCTCCCAGCAGCCCATATGCGAGACAAGGCCTAAAATCCCTCTGCCTTTATGCATTGCATCCAGGAGATGATCCCTGCCGCTGACCTCAAGGTTCTGGAAAAATTCCTCCGGCTCTTCCTGGGCCATCTTGGTAGCAAACTCTACAGCGCTTTTACCTAGATTTATCCAGACCTCCCTGGCCATATCCGCAATTTCAGCAGCGCTTTTTTCCCCGCCATAGGCTGTGGTCAGGTTTTTTATGGTTTTCAGCCTTTCCTTTGGGATCATTCGGAATGCCAGCACTCCCAGGCCTCCGCCCAATTGCATGGAAACCCTTCTGGGCAGCATACGGACCACCAGCAGCAGCACCTTGATGGCAGCGACCAGCACGGTGTATTTGATGTTTTTTCTGGTTTGTTTGAAGGGGCTCATAAGTGCAGGGTAAAAGGGAAATGAAAAAGATTACAAAAATATTGAGTTTTTACCGCAAGGTAACTCAAGATCCATTTTTCCCCGGCCCCGTTAATTTATCAGCCTTGCCTCAGCAAGCTGTTTGATGATCGCCCGGGCGAAATCCCTGATATGCTTACCCATGTTTCCACTTGTAGGTGTATCCGACCTGGCTGACCAGATAAGCGTATCGGTCCTTAAATCATAAACATTGGTTTCAAGCACAGCAGTTTCATACTCCACGGTATAGCCCGGGCTCACCATGTAGGCCCTGTTGTAATAGCCGTGCCAACCACGATGATAATGGCGGGGCGGGGCATAGACATAATCCGGGGGAATATACTGGGTGTCCTTTCTGATATCTATTACTCTGGTCATCAGGATTGTATCGCTGCCAGACTCTTTTACTGCCCGGTCCAGATTCTTTTCATCCTTGAGTTTGTCGTCGGAAACATAACGGTAACTGGCATAAGCATTTACACCCCTCTGCTTGAACAGGGAGATAAATTCATCCTCGAAAATCCTTCTCATGCCTCCATCCTTGGAGACCCCGACAACGATAACATTGTCTATGCCGTCCCCCTTGAATTCCGGATCAACCCAGACAGATGTCACCCTTATCTGGGAACACCCCAGAAGATAACATACTGTGAGTAATACTATTCCAACAGTGCTTCCCTTCACTTTCAAGGCCTTGATTTTACAATTCATTTCAGATTCCATATGTGTAGTATTGTGTGTCCGGTTTCTTCGCCACTCTTTGTATGAATTCATTTAATACACAATTACATCTTGCTCACAGTCTAATCAACAATCAGACTCATCCACTTCAATGCCTCAACGGGTCCCCAACTCCCTGCTTTATAGGGATAGAGCAGGGCTTCCGGGTTTGCGCAAGTCTCACATTCTTCCAGGATAGGGGTCAGGTAACGCCAGGCAAGTTTGACACCTTCATTATGCCAGAACAACATCTGGTCACCAAGGATGACATCAAGCAGCACCTTTGAATATGCGTCCAGGGGAGATCCCTGGAATCCCTGGTAATACATGAAGTCCATATCCACAGGGCGCAGGCAGGATTTCGCCCCCGGCACCTTTGTCTGAAAAGTTATTGTTATCTCCTCTTCGGGGTATATCCCCAGAACGAGGCGATTGGCTACTATCTTTTCGTCAAGGACATTGCGGAACATTGAATGGGGCACGCCCTTGAACTGGATAACGATCTTGGTTTCCTTCCTGGCCAGCTTCTTTCCGGAAGCCAGATAAAAAGGCACACCCTGCCAGCGCCAGTTGTCTACAAATAAACGCATCATGGCAAAGGTCGGGGTGATGGAACCAGGGTCTACTCCGGGTTCCTCCCTGTAGCCAATCTCCGGGACACCATCAATTACACCTGCCTGGTACTGCCCGACAATAAGGTTGTCGAACAGGGTTTCCCGGCCCAAGGGTTTCAGGGACCTGCCGACCTTGCCCTTTTCAAGGCGCACCCGGTCGGCGTCAAAGAAGGATGGTGGTTCCATGGCTGTCAAGGCCAGCAGCTGGAACATGTGGTTCTGGAACATATCGCGTATGACACCGGCCTCTTCATAATACCCGGCCCGGTTCTCAACACCCAATTCTTCAGCGGCAAGAATGCCCACATAATCAATATAATTCCTGTTCCAGACGGGCTCAAAAATAGTGTTGGCAAAACGGAACATTAAAATATTCTGGACCGTTTCCTTGGCCAGGTAATGATCTATTCTGAAAATCTGATTTTCGGCAAAACTCCTGTGCAGGGTATCGTCAAGCTCCATTGCTGTTTTCAGGTCTCGCCCAAAGGGTTTTTCAACAACAATCCTGGCCCAGCCGCTGCCGTTCTCTCCTTCTTGGGATAGTCCTGCCTGCCCGATCATCTCTGCTATAACCGGGTATAGGGCTGGCGGGACAGCCAGATAAAATATCCTGTTGCCGCCGGTTCCCTGCAGCCGATCGGATTTTTTAAGAAAATCAGACAGTTCAGTAAAAGTTTCCGGCGAATCATATGTCACGGGCTGATAGTAAAGCCTGGCAGCAAAATCAGACCAGCCGGCAGCGTCCATACCGGCATCATCAATAGTGGCTTTTCTTAATTTTTCCCTGAATTCCTCATTAGTGAAGACTGTTCTGCTGGATCCCACTATGGTGAAAGGTTCAGGCAGGTTTCTACTCAAGTGCATGCTGTAAAAAGCAGGTATCAGTTTCCTTGCCGTTAAGTCGCCGGAGGCGCCGAAGATAACAAGCGTGCAGGCGGAAAGGGAGCCGGGGGTGACTAATTCGCAGACTCCGCCCATGGTGGTTTTACCATGGACGGCAGCTTCTGGGGGATCGGTTGGAGGCATGGTTTTTCCTTAATTTAATAATATTAACCGCAGATGCACGCTGACAAATATCTGGTCGACTTGACCAGATATTATATTTCACTATTTTCAGGCAAATCCATAACCATTTGTTTAATTCCAACCTTTGGATTTTTAAAATTCACAAGTAAACCAACATATATACCAGTTGCTTTCAAATAATTCAGAAGTTGAGCCTCTTGATTTTTATCAAGGTTATCAACTGACTTTAGTTCTACTATAACTTTTCCTTCCGCAAGAATATCTGCAATATATTCCCCAACGGATTTCTCTTTATACATTACTTTAATCGCTACCTGGTTCTTTGCTTTCAAGCCACGATTGGCTAGTTCAAGAAGTAATGCATTTTCATAAACCTTTTCTAAAAATCCTGATCCTAAAACCTAATTTACCTCAAAAAGTGCACCCCGAATTTCATATGTAATGTCATTTATTTTCATATAGCAAAATTTATTCAGCCAAGTCGGCTGAATAAATGTCTTTTATGTCCGCGTTAATCTGCAGTTAACTAATTATTCGGCTTTCTTCTTTCACTCATCCAGTCTGTATGAAAGCTCCCTTCTCTATCTACTCTCTCATAGGTGTGCGAGCCGAAATAATCGCGTTGAGCCTGCAGCAGGTTGTGGGGCAGTCTCGCCCGCCGGTAACTGTCATAATAACTGAGAGCTGCATTGATAGCCGGCACTGGAATACCAAGACTTCCGGCGGTGCACACCACGTTACGCCAGGCTGTCTGGCTTTTATTTAGAGCATCTCTGAAATATGGGTCAAGCAACAGGTTTTCCAAATCCGGTTCACGTTCATAAGCTTTCTTGATATGTTCCAGAAATACTGCCCTGATAATGCAGCCGCCGCGCCAAAGCATGGCGATGCCTCCATAGTCAAGGTCCCAGCCGTATTCTGCTGCAGCTGCCTGAAGTTGAAAAAAACCCTGGGCATAACTGCATATTTTTGCGGCATAAAGTGTCAGCCGTATATGCTCAATAAACTCATCCCTGTCAGTTGTTATACGAAAATTATCAATCGCTCCGGAATGTTCCGGCCCCTGCAGCACCCTGCTTGCCCTGACTCTTTTTTCCTTCAGGGCAGACAGGGTTCTGGCGAAAACCGCTTCGGTGATCAAGGTGGTCGGGACACCCAGATCCAGGGCAAGCTGACCGGTCCATTTTCCGGTTCCCTTCTGGCCGGCCTTGTCAAGAATCATATCAACAAGGAAGTCCCCTGTTTTATCATCTCTGACTGAAAAAATATCCCGTGTAATTTCTATAAGATAGCTGTCGAGCTCACCCCTGTTCCAGTCGGCAAAAACATTGTATAAAGCTTCATTGCTCAAGCCAAGGCCGTCCTTCAGCATTGAGTAGGACTCGCAAATCAGCTGCATATCACCGTACTCGATGCCGTTATGCACCATTTTTACATAGTGCCCTGCTCCGCCGGAACCGACCCAGTTACAGCAGGGTATATCGTTATTCGGGCCTACCTTTGCAGCAATGGCCTGAAAAATAGGTTTTACACGGGGCCAGGCATCTTTGACACCGCCGGGCATAATGCTCGGCCCGTGCCGCGCTCCCTCTTCCCCGCCGGATATACCTGTGCCCAAATAATAGATTTTCTGGGATTGCAGTTGTTGGATCTGCTCTTCAGTGTCGGCAAAGTACGAGTTGCCGCCGTCGATGATAATATCACCCGGTTCCATCAGCGGCGCAAGATTTTTCACTGTCTGCCTGACCGGCTCTCCAGCCTTGATCATAAGCATGGCAATACGCGGTTTTTTCAGGTTGCGGACGAATTCCTCCAGACTGCGGCAACCGATGATTGACTTACCTTGCGCCGGTCCTGCAAGAAAATCATCAACCCTGCTGGCTGTTCTGTTATAGGCAGCCACACTGAAGCCGTGGTCAGCCATATTGAGGATAAGGTTCTGGCCCATTACGGCCAGACCGATGAGACCGATATCACATTGCGCAGCCATGCAAGCCTCCTTGAAAGGAAATATCTCTTTGACAGTAAAGCAGAATTTACCGACAATGAACCAAAAAACCAACTGAAATAATCAGCGATCAAGCGGATCACATTATGACACTTGATAAATTCACTGCAAATATATTAAATGGTATATACATTCTTACTTCAGAACAGGCGTAATAATACAATAGAAGTTTAATGGGTTGGAGAAGAAAACCTGAAAAATTACCAATAATTATCGAGGAGCCCCCTGATGAATATACAGACAAAACTGCTGGGCATGAGCGTCATACTGTTGTTTTTTTTATTGCACGGCTGCGCCTCAAGCAAGGTCACCGGTGATTGGAAGAATCCGGAGCTCGGCAATAAAAAATTCACCAATATCCTTGTTATCGGGGTGGCCAAGCAACCCGACCGCCGTAAATTCTATGAAGATGAATTTGCCAAACAGCTGAACAGGGAGGGAATCCTGGCCATTGCCAGCCATACTATTATTCCCCGTGATAAAATGCAGGACCGGGACACCGTAATCAAAAGTATTGCAGGACTTAATGTTGACGGCGTACTGGTGACCAGGCTGCAGGGGATCAAAGAACAGCAGGTGCAGCATGGCAAGTCCTACAGGGTGCCCTACGGCTATTATAACAACATGTATGATTATTATAACAGCAGCTTCAGTACTGCTCCTCCCAGGAGTTATGTCGAAACCCACGAGTACCTGCAGCTGGAATCCAACCTCTATGATGCCGAGACTGAGAAACTGGCCTACTCCATCACCACCGACACCTTTGTCAGACAGAAATTCGAGCAACGGCTCACCGCTTATATAAAAACCGTTGTCCGGAAGCTGAAAAACAACAGCCTGCTCTAAACCTTGAAAGCAATTTTTCAGCGCCTCTGCGTCTTGACTTGACGTGGAGGCGTTTTTATTTTCATTGCAAAGAAAACGTTAGATAAATTTGCCATAAACAAATTAATGATGAAAAAAATTCTTCAAGCCAGCTGTGCAAATATTTTTTCCCCGGGTCTCCGGACAGCCATTGCGCTCGGGTTGCTTTCCTTTCTTTTCCTGTCTTCCTGCACCCCTGAAACCCCACCTGGCGCAAGCGAAAAAGACCAGGGGGTCTTGCGGAGTTATGCTCATGACATGTTCGTATTACATCTGCAGACGAGCAAAAAAGAACTCACCGTTGCTGAAGAGCTTGCGGTGGTGCTGGAAACGGCAGTGCCGGAAAATGTAGAAGTAAAGTTTCCGGAATTCTCGGCAAGTCTGGGGGATTTCACCCTTAAGGAAAGCCTGATTGCGACGCCCCGCCTGACAGGGTCAGGTGATACTATCCGGGTGGTGCACCGGGTTCGATACATCGTGGAGCCATACCTCTCGGGCACTTACTCCATCCCGGCCCTTACAGTGTCATACCTTGAAGCAAAAAAAGGCAGGACCATAACAGAAATTACTACCGAAGAAATACAGGTTCCGGTCCTTTCACTTATGGGAGGAGATGCCGGCCCGGTGGGGATTAAGGATATCAGGCCGCCTCTTTCCCTGCCCCCTGACAGAATTTTACAGTTTATGGTGGTTGGCCTGGTAATTATCCTGGCAGCCCTTGCCGCCGCAGGGTTCCTGTACTGGAAAAAAACCGCCGCTGCAAGTGAACCTGCTGATTCAGCCCTGCGTCCGGAAGAGATAGCCCTGCAGGAACTCACATTGCTCCTTAAAGAAGACCTGCTTAACAAGGGTGAAATAAAATCATTCCACCTGCGTATCTCAAATATCCTGCGCCGGTACATTGAAAACCGTTTCGCCTTACAGGCACCTGAGCGCACCACCGAAGAATTTCTCACCGAGCTGTCCCTTGCTGAATCAGCAGAAAACACGCTGTTGGGCAGTCACAAGAGTTTGTTGACCGATTTTCTAACCCAGTGTGACCTGGTCAAATTCGCCAAACATGAACCGACCAAGGCGGAAAGCGAAAAAACCATCATTATCTGCCGGGAGTTTATTGAGAAAACAAAAGAATAGGTTTCAAGGGGGCAAGGTGTCAAGGGATCAAGGGGAAAGAAAAAAGAGTTTTAAATTATTTATCATTATTTACAACTTGTATACTGAAAATTATGGAATTTGCATTGCAAACCCTTGAAACCTTGGAACCTAGACACCTTGAATCCAAATAATAAATATAGGCATTTATGCCCCTTCGCGGGATACTTTAATCTTTAGATCACATCAGGTACTTTCGCCATGACCTTCGCAACCCCCTGGGCATTTCTCCTGCTGCTGCTGCTGCCCGTCATAGTGTATCGTTATTTTTCCGGAGCAACACTCGGGCTGCGCTCCGGCAGGGTCCTGTTCCCGACAACACGCTATGCTGCTGCATCGGGTTCTTCCCTGCGCAGCAGACTTCGGCATCTTCCCTTTGTTTTACGGCTCATGGCGCTTATCCTGTTGATTATTGCTTTGGCGCGGCCCCTGGAAGGCATGGAAAAGATCTATGACATCAACAAGGGTATTGCGATCGAGGTGGTGCTTGACCGGTCCAGCAGCATGCAGGCTGAAATGCTGTTTGCAGATGAGCGGTTAAACAGATTCGAGGTGGCAAAGCGGGTTTTTCTTGAATTTGTGCAGGGCAACAAGGGTGACCTTGCCGGCAGACCCAATGACCTCATCGGCCTCATTACTTTTGCCCGCTATGCCGACACTGTGAGCCCTCTGACCCTTGCCCATGGCGCCCTGGCTTCATTTCTTGAGCCGATAAAGCTTGTCAACCGCAGGCAGGAAGACGGCACTGCCATCGGTGATGCTCTTGCACTGGCGGCGGCCCGACTGCAAAAAGCTGAACAGACAATCAAGCGGCAGACTTTGGCAGCCGACAACCAGGAACCTTCCTATGAGATAAAAAGCAAAATAATCATCCTGCTCACGGACGGGGAGCAGACCGCCGGCAGAAGATCACCAGGGGAAGCTGCAGAACTGGCGAAAAAGTGGGGTATTAAAATTTACGCCATAGGCATCGGTGACCGGGAGTCTTTGCTCCGGGTTCCTACGCTGTTCGGCACCCGCATCATCCAAAGGGGACCGGGTGTTGATAAGCAGACGCTTTCTGCTCTGGCAGAGGAAACCGGCGGCATATTCAGGATGGCCGAGGATGGCGATTCTTTACGGGCGGTATACAGCGAAATAGACGCACTCGAAAAAAGTGAAATTGAATCGGTCCGTTATGTCGACTATAAAGAAAAATTCACATTTTTCGCCCTTGCCGGGCTGCTTCTGCTCACCCTGGAAATTCTTCTGCGCACCACCTGGTTCAGGAGGATACCATGAGCGGCATACGGCTGCACAATATTGAAATGCTCTACCTGCTCTGGGTGCTGCCCGTGCTTTTAGGCTTTTTTCTCTACAGCGCCAGCAGGCGCAGGCATCTACTTGAGCGCCTGATCCATCCGGCTCAGCAGCAAAAGCTTGCCCGTGTCAACCCAGTCAGGCGCAGGTGGAAAGCTGCCATATTGCTTTTCGCCTTCGGGCTGCTGATCGTCGGCCTGGCCAGGCCTGCCTGGAATTTACAGCAGACTACAGTTACGCGTAAAGGCCGCGATGTCGTCTTTGTTCTTGATGTTTCCAAAAGCATGCTGGCTGAAGATCTGGCGCCTAACAGGCTGCAGCGGGCAAAACTTGCCATTGCCGATGTTATTGCCAAACTCCAGGGAGACCGGGTCGGTCTCCTGGTATTTGCCGGTACCGCCGCGGTTAAATGTCCCCTGACCCTGGATTACGGATTTTTCAGGATGATGCTTGACGAAATTTCCACGGAAAGCATCAGCCGGGGCGGCACCATGATCGGTGATGCCATCCGCCTGGTGCTTGACCAGATGCTTGATAAGCAGGATAAACAGTTCAAGGATATTGTGCTTATCACCGATGGTGAGGACCATGAAAGTTTTCCAGTTGAAGCTGCAAAGGAAGCAGCAGAAAAAGGGGTACGACTCTTAATTGTCGGCCTTGGAGATGAGAATGAGGGCAAGCGCATTCCGGTCACCGATGCGTCGGGCCGCAGATCATTTATGAAATACCAGGGGCGGGAGGTATGGAGCAGGCTCGATGCAGACACACTCAGGAAAATGGCCCTGGTAACCCCCGGAGGCAGGTATCTGAATGTTGCCACCGGCGCCATTGACCTAGGTGAAGTCTATATGCAGCTTATCGGTTCAGCCGAAAAAAAAGAGCTGCACGATGAAACAATTGCAAAGTATGAGGAGAAATTCCAGGTATTTATTGGCCTCGCCATCCTGTTGTTGGGCCTGGAAATTGTTATTTCAGAAAGACGCAGAAAATAAAGGGTTCAAGGGTTCAAGGGGACGAGGGGCCAAGGAGAAAAAAACTGAAGACCTTGACACATATGAGCACCATTCTCAAACAGGCTCCATTAAAGAGCTGCAAACTAAAAACCTTGAATCCCCGGAACCTTTATTTGTACTACTACTCCACACTCATATCATAGGTAATGGTGACATATTTATCATTGTTGTTTTTCCAGAAGCAGCAATGAATATTTTTGCTCTGGACAATAAAACTGGAGTCAAGTTTATCAATCATCTGGTCTTTAATGGCATAGAATTTTCCGTGCTTTTCATGGTAATGGACATTGAACATTACCGGCTTTGAACTAGTAAATGAAAAGTTCACCTTGTCTCCCGGCTCCCATTTGTCGCAGGCCTCAAAGAAATCACCGGAGGCGACTGTGATCTTTTTTCCCTTGATATCGGCGTGAGCGCCAGGGCCATCCTTGCCGGCACAACCGGTCAAAAGCATCATTGCCGCACCAATGACCACTGATATTATCAACTCTTTTCTCATGATAAATCTCCCCGTTTGATTTTTTTGAGAATAGTTCCTAAGTTTTTCATATAAGATATAAAAATAAACATTAACGCAAGTATTTTCCGTATTTTTATTTTC
>JAWVYE010000024.1:0-10441 GCA_033722905.1 Desulfobulbales bacterium | reverse complement strand
TCATCATGGATGAGGGAGTAGGTGTGGATGCATTCCAGGGCGCAGGCGGTCCGCATGAGGGGTTCGGGAAAACCGTTGCTGAAATCCCCGACCGCTTCCGCGGCAGCAAGACAAAGGATAGGCCTGACCCGTTTACCGCCGGCAAAGAGACTGTAGCGCATGGCTTTGTTATGTTCGGCCAGACTTCCTTTTTCTTGCGGCAGATATCTTTCCAGGGCAGTATCAATGTGTTTTCGCTGTATGTCAATATACTGCCTGATGTCCATCATGGTGTCTCATCGTCCAAACCTTCGAATGGAACCGCTTCCAGCCCTTCATTTTTTTTCAGGAGAATCTCAACTTTTTTCTGGGCATCATTCAATTTACTGTTGCACTGTTCAGCAAGTTTTACCCCTTCATCAAAATACTTGAGGGACTCCTCCAGGGACAGATCACCTTCTTCGAGTTCTTTTGTGATCTGTTCCAGCTTTGCCAGGGCTTCCTCAAACGATTTTTTCTTCATAATTCACCTGCCGGCAGACTAAAAGTTGAGTAAATATTATTTCTCCTGGTAAATAAGCCATGGGACTTATAACCTCTATTGCACCATTTTCCTAACAGAAACCTGATAAATGCAGTTAGAAAACAATCACGACACCAAAACACACGTGTACGTGGTATGGTACCAGGCATTATGGGGCAAAATTATTGAAAGCTGTCAATGATAAATCATTAAAACCGGATCAGCAACGACTTTACAAAAAAATCATGACAGTGTTATGTATGCGGACTTGCAGGATATGTATATGTGTAGGCTGACCGAAAACAACGTCAAGGAGATATGCCCGCCATGTCATCATGTACGCGGGGACCGCTGGTTCAAAATGCTTGAGCCGCTGTGATTTAACAATGCTGAAAGAGTATATAGAACGTTTCACAGCCTGGTTAAGCGATGAGAAAGGGTATTCCCGGAATACCCTGGTAAGTTACCGCAGGGATCTGGGCGAGTTTGCCGAGGCAGCCGGCTGGGAAACTGATGTCTCCGCCATTGATGTACACATTGTCAGGGACTTTGTCTACAGCCTGAATAACAGGAACAAGAGTTCTTCAGTGGCAAGAAAGTTATCCGCCATAAGAACGTTTTTCAGGTTTCTGGAACAGGAAAAAGTCATCCACCACAATCCCATGGCTTCTGTCTCCATGCCGAAACAGGAACAGCATATACCTGTATTTTTATCAGTGGATGAGGTTTTTGCGCTCCTGGAAGCACCGGATGCGGGCGAAAATTTCGGGGTCCGTGACAGGGCCCTTCTGGAGCTGCTGTATTCAACGGGAATGAGGGTGTCAGAGCTTGCGGCCTGTAACATGACAAGTCTTGATTTTGCAAGTGAAATGGTTAGGGTTAGAGGCAAGGGAAACCGGGAGCGGCTGGTGCCAATCGGCGGCCCGGCAATGAAAGCACTGCAGAGCTATTTCCCCTCCCGGCAGGATCTATTGAGAAATCGTTTGCAGCAGGGGAAAAAGATTGATAAAGAACCACTGTTTTTAAATAACCGCGGGACCAGGATTTCAGTAAGAAGCGTTGAAAGAATGATCAGGGAATACGGAAAAAAAGCCGGTATTGACAAGCCGGTGACACCCCATGTGCTGCGTCACTCCTTTGCCACGCATCTCCTTGAAATGGGTGCGGATTTGCGTTCTGTGCAGGAATTATTGGGGCATGCCAGTTTGTCAACGACACAGAAATATACTCACTTGGATATGGTTCACTTGATGAAAATCTATGACAAGGCTCATCCCAGGGCCAGAAAAAATTGAAAGACCGGCCCGGGGCAGCCGCCCGGAAAATACTCAGCTTGAAGTGTTGCGGCCGTATGTAAACCATGCATTACAGGCTAGGCATTCCACTTGGGAATGTCCTGTGGGCGGTAAAACTGATAAATGATACAGATAGTGAAATTCCAGGCAATGGCGGTCTGTATTCCATGAGACAGCCGAAATTCTAAGAGGTGCACAAAAGTGAAAACACACGCAACGACAATCATTGCAGTAAGACACAAGGGTAGGGTGGTTGTTGCCGGTGACGGCCAGGTGACCATGGGGAACACAGTGATCAAGCATGAAGCCCGCAAGGTCAGGCGTCTCTATAACGGCAAGGTCGTAACCGGTTTTGCCGGTTCCACCGCAGATGCTTTTACTCTTTTTGACAAACTGGAACACAGGCTTGAGCAGTATAAGGGGAATCTTATGCGTGCCGCAGTCGAACTGGCAAAAGACTGGCGCACCGATAAAGTTCTCCGCCGCCTTGAAGCTTTCCTTATCGCGGTTGACGAAAAATATTCCCTGCTGCTTTCCGGTTCCGGGGATGTGATCGAGTCGGATGACGGTATTCTGGCCATTGGCTCCGGGGGACCCTTTGCCCAGGCCGCAGCAAAGGCATTGATCAGCCACAGTGAATTGAGCGCGGAAGAGATCTGCCGCGAAGCCATGAAGATAGCATCCTCAATATGCGTTTACACCAATGATAATTTCGTCTCCGAAGCGATATAGCCCCTTGCGGAGAGAATTTTTTAAGCAGATGCACTGAGAAGATTATGATGGAAAGATTACCTGCAGGCAATGCACACATGAATGGCTTACAGTCATTGACCCCGAAAGGCACAGTTAAAGAGCTTGACAAGTATATCATTGGCCAGGATGAGGCAAAAAGGTCGGTGGCAATAGCCCTGCGCAACCGCTGGCGCCGGCAGCAGGTTGAGCCCCCGCTGCGGGATGAGATTGCGCCCAAGAATATTATCATGATCGGTCCGACGGGGGTGGGCAAGACAGAAATTGCCAGGAGGCTTGCCAACCTGGCGCAATCGCCATTTCTCAAAGTCGAAGCGTCCAAGTTCACCGAGATCGGCTATGTCGGCCGGGACGTTGAGTCAATGATCCGTGATCTCATTGAGTTGGCGGTCAATATGGTAAAAAAGGAGGAGCGGCGCGAAGTGGAGCAAAAAGCCCGGACCATGGCCGAAGAAAAGCTGCTGGACCTGCTCCTGCCCTCGATGCCGACTCCTGTTGCCGGCAGCGGGCAGGGGCTGGAGATGCCGGCAGGCGCTGCAGCACAGGAACCTGATACTGTAAAGGAAAGAGAATCTACCCGTGACCGCTTCAGGCAAATGCTGCGGGACGGGAAACTTGCTGATAAAGAAGTTGAAATGGAAGTGACTCAGGCCCAGACCCTGCCCATGGTAGAGATTTTTTCCAATACAGGTATGGATGAAATGGAATCAAACCTGCGGGATGCCTTTGGCAAGGTCTTCCCCAGAAAGGGCAAGATGCGTAAGATGAAGGTATCGGAAGCCTATACTATTCTCAAGAGTGAGGCTGTTGAAGATCTTATCGATATGGATAAGGTCACCAGCCGGGCGGTCAGGAAAACCGAACAGTCAGGAATTATTTTTCTTGATGAAATTGATAAGATCGCTTCCCGCCAGGGAGGCGGGCATGGCCCGGAAGTCTCGCGTGAGGGGGTTCAGCGTGACCTGCTGCCCATAGTCGAGGGGGCGACGGTTACTACCAAATACGGTATGGTTAAAACCGATCATATTCTCTTTATTGCCAGCGGGGCCTTTCACCTGTGCAAGCCATCCGATCTTGTTCCGGAACTCCAGGGGCGCTTTCCCATACGAGTGGAGCTGGCCGCCCTGGGTAAAGAAGAGTTTTTCAGGATTTTGACGGAGCCGGAAAATGCCCTCTTGAAGCAATACGTGGCACTGATGAAAACAGAGGGGATAGATCTTGTCTTCAGTGAGGATGGCATTGGGGAAATGGCAGCCCTGGCAGCGGAAGTGAACAGGAAAACCGAGGATATCGGTGCCAGAAGGCTGCATACTGTCCTGGAAAAGGTTCTGGAGGATTTATCTTTTCAGGCGCCGGATACTGCAGAGAAGGTATTTACCGTCACTGCCGATTATGTCCGCGACCAACTCAGTGATATTATCGAGGATGAGGACCTGAGCCGTTTTGTTTTATGATCAATGCACAGTTAAATACTGTGAAGCAGCTTTGTGACGGAGGATGGAATGATTGAACCGGATTTGAAATACTGCCCGCAATGCAATGATGAATACCGGGCGGAGATTGAAAAATGCGCGATCTGCAGAGTTGATCTTATCACCGGCGCCCACAAAGTGGAAATGGAAGAGGCGCGCAGGCGAAAACTGGAAAACCGGGTGAGTAAAATCAGTCCTGATGACGACCTGGTTCGTATTCGGCGGGGAACTTTACCTGAAATGCGCCATCTTGCTCATCTGCTGGACAATGAAAGGATTGGCGTTCTTCTGGTGGGCGATATGAGTACCTGCGGTAAAGACCGTTTCGGCAACACCCTCAGCACTCCCACAACCTATGATCTTATGGTCAAGAAAGAGGATGGACTGGAGGCCCAGCATATTATCGACGAGGAGCACAGAAGAACAACCGGTTTAGAGCAGTTTGACCAATCAAAGGCTGATTCGGTTTTCAACCCTGCGGCCGAGCAGGCCTGTTGTCCGGCCTGCGGCCATGCCTTTTCAACCTCAGAAACCGCCTGTCCTGATTGTGGTTTGAATATCGGCTAGAACATTGCGCCCCGGTAATGTGAATACAGTCGCGATCATCGGTGCAGGCCCTGCCGGTCTGGCGGCCGGTTATGAGTTTATCAACCGGGGTATAAGCCCGGTAATTTTAGAACGGGGCGGCATCGTCGGCGGCATATCCCGGACCGAATCATACAAGGACTTCCATTTCGATATCGGCGGGCACCGTTTTTTTACCAAGAATGAGGAGATCAATCAGATCTGGCGGGATATGCTCGGATCTGATTTTCTTGAGGTAAATCGCCTGTCACGTCTCTATTATAAAGGGAAATTTTTTAATTATCCTCTGCGCGCCACCAATGCGTTAATTAATCTCGGCCCGGTTGAGAGTCTGCTTGTTCTCATAAGCTACTGCAAGGCCCGTGTTTCCCCCAGGCCCGAGGAAAATAATTTTGAAGAATGGGTTGTCAACCGCTTTGGTGAAAGGCTCTACCGGACATTCTTCAAAACGTATACTGAAAAAGTATGGGGCATCCCGTGTAGCGAGATACGGGCGGACTGGGCGGCCCAGCGCATCAAGGGCATGTCGCTTTTAGTCGCGGTTGCCAACGCCCTGTTCGGCGGCCAGCAGACGAAAAGCCTCATTGAGCGGTTTTCATATCCCAAATACGGGCCCGGAATGATGTGGCAGCGGTTTATGGAGCGTATTGTTGCAGGTGGCGGGGAGGTCAGGCTGAACTGTGAAGTAGCTTCCATCCTGCATGACAATAATAGAATAACATCATTAAAATACCGTAATGGATCAGCCCCCGGAATATTGCATGCCGAGCACCATATCTCGAGTCTGCCCATTTCCAGGTTGGTGCATCTGTTAAACCCGCAACCTCCTGCAGAAGTGCTGGAGAGTGCAGACCGGCTCAGCCATCGTGCCTTTCTCATAGTTGTTCTTATAATCGACCGGCAGACACTTTTTCCGGACCAGTGGCTGTATGTTCACAGCTCCAGGGTAAAAGTGGGTCGTATCCAGAACTTCAAGAACTGGAGCAGGTTCATGGTCCCGGACCAGAGTAAGACCAGCATCGGCATGGAATATTTTTGCAATGAAAATGACCCGACATGGCAAATGACCGATGCGGAACTGGTTGATATGGCTAAAGCGGAAATGGCGCAAATGGGGTTCGGGCCGGCTGCGCAGGTAATTGACAGCTATGTTGTGCGCCAGCCGGATGCCTATCCGGTGTATGACTCCACCTATAAGAAAAACCTGTTGACAATAAGGAGCTACCTCGACGGTTTCAGCAACCTGCAGACCATAGGCCGCAGCGGTATGCACCGTTATAATAATATGGACCATTCGATGCAGACCGGGATTTTGGCGGCGAAAAACTGTTGTGGTGAACAGAATGATCTCTGGGCGGTCAATGAGGAGAAAAGCTATCTGGAAGAGGACAGGCTCGTCAGAACACCACCTGCGGTTCCTGAAAATGTCTTGATACGCGCTTTTGCCAGGATGGATAAACTGGCTTTTGCCATTGCCTTGGGCACAGTATGTGGGTTACTTGTTTTCAGCGCTACGATGTGGATAATCAGCCGGGGCGGAGATGTGCTCAACTCCCACCTCAGGCTGCTGGGGCAATATTTTATCGGCTACACGGTGACCGTGAAAGGCGGTTTTATCGCTTTTGCCTATTCCTTTTTCTGGGGTTTTCTTTTTGGCTGGTTTTTTGCCTATCTGCGTAATCTGTTTCTGGCAATTTATATATACAGGATCAAAAGAAAGGTTGAATTGTTGTCATTTAAGGATTTTTTGGATAATTTTTAATGGCGAGGAGATTGCTGGTGAACGATGATGAAACCTGATCTGAAAAATGCATCGCAGGCCCCTGAAGACAGGATTTTCAGCGGTGTGCTGCTGTTGAACGCCAAGGTTGTGGGACTGGCGCTTGGAGTCATTTTCGGCCTTGGCATCTTTGTGGCCACAAACTGGCTGGTCATAAAGGGCGGCGACAGGGTCGGGCCCCACCTGATACTCCTGAGCCAGTATTTTATCGGCTACCGGGTGACTTTTTTGGGAAGCCTTATCGGAGCGGCCTATGGTTTTGCCCTGGGCACCATCTGCGGTTCCCTGATGGGCTGGATCTATAACAGGATAGTGGCATTCAGGCAGTAGGCCGCAGGAGAATCAAGCCGCATTCTCCCTCTGCTTCCAGGCGCCGTTTCTTTTTTTCTGCTGCGGCACGGTTACCGGTTTTTTCTGATAACTGACCACCGGTCCCCCCATGGTCCGGTTGACTTCCTCGGTGAATTCCTTGCACGGTTTGATGGAGATATCCTGAGATATTTCCAGGTCCACCTCACCCCGGCCGGCAAAATGCAGGGTCAGGGATACCGGGCATGAGCCGTGATGTCGGTAAAAGACCTTTTTGAGCGCCTCCAGGTTCTGGCGGCTGACCCGGTCTGACTGCAGCATAATCCGGGCGGAGGCCGTGTATTTTTCGCGGGCCACCTCCAGCGTATCGATGCCGTTGGCAATAATATTATCGCCCCGTTCATCCTTTTTGACGACGCCCTCCAGGACAACCGGGGTATCGGTGTGCAGAATAGCGGCGCATTTGGCATAGAGTTCGGGAAAGATCACAACCTCGACGACCCCGGCGATATCCTCCATGACAATAATAGCCATGGGATCGCCTTTCTTTGTTTTCTTCAGCTTGATGTCCCGGATCAGCCCCCCGACCCGGATGCTGTGGCCCTCAACCCACTTTTTATTTTCACTGAGGTTTGTCTCGGTCACCACCAGTATGTCATCCCGGTAGTCATCCAGGGGGTGGCCGGTCAGATAAAAGCCCACGGTTTCTTTTTCAAAGGTGAGCTTTTCCTGTTCAGTCCATTCCGCGATAGAAGGGACTTCAATTTTTGTATGCTGCTGCTCTTCTTCATCGCCCATGACGGCAAAGAGTGAGATCTGGCCACTGAGCCTGTCGCGCTGGGCCGCCTGACCCTGTTCAAGGGCCTGGTCTAAAATGGCAAAGAACTGCGAGCGCTTCAGGCCCAGGGAATCAAAAGCCCCGGCCTTAATCAGGCTTTCAACCACCCGGCGGTTCACCTTGCGCAGGTCAACCCTGCAGCAGAAGTCTTCAAGGGTGGTGTAGGGTCCGTCAGTCTGGCGCGCCTCAATCATTGAGTCAAGTGCTGCTTCGCCAACATTTTTCACTGCGGCCAGGCCGAAACGAATGCGGTCTTCAATCACGGTGAAGTCCTTGTCACTTTCATTTATATCAGGGGGCAGGACCTCTATTTCACTATCCCGGCACTCGTTGATATAGGTGACCACCTTATCGGTGTTGTTCATGTCGCAGGAAAGAAGTGCTGCCATAAACTGGGCCGGGTAATGCGCCTTGAGGTAGGCAGTCTGGTATGCTATCAGAGCATAGGCGGCGGAATGTGATTTATTGAAGCCGTACCCGGCAAACTTTGCCATGAGGTCAAAGATATATTCGGCCTTATCCTTGGGGATATTGTTTTTTTCTGCCCCGGCCATGAACTTTTCTTTTTCTGCGGCCATTACTTCCGGAATTTTCTTGCCCATGGCACGCCTGAGAATATCGGCATCGCCGAGGGTATAGTTTGCCAGAATATTGGCTATTTTCATGACCTGCTCCTGGTAGACGATGACACCGTATGTTTCCTCAAGTACGGGTTTAAGTTGGGGCAGGGGATAATTGGCAGGCTTCTTGCCGTGCTTGGTGTCGACAAAATTGCCGACCATGCCGCTTTCCATCGGTCCGGGACGATAGAGGGCAACCAGGGCTATAAGGTCGGTGAAAACTTCCGGTTTCATATTTGTCAAAAGTGCCCGCATGCCTGAACTTTCAAGCTGAAATACGCCCAGGGCATCACCTTTGCACAATAGATCGTAGGTTTTGGGATCATTTAGCGGGATAGCCTCTATATCAAGGGGATTGCCAAGATCAGCCTCTATAAGTTTGCTGGCCCGATCAATGACTGTCAGGGTTTTCAGCCCCAGGAAGTCAAATTTAATGAGACCTGTCATTTCGGTATATTTCATGTCGTACTGAGTCAGTATCTCACCCTTGCTTCCCTTGCAGAGCGGCAGGTATTCGACCATTGGTTCCGGTGATATCACAACACCGGCGGCATGGGTTGACATATGCCGGGACAGGCCCTCAAGAACCTGGGCGATAGCAAGCAGGGATGCAACCTTTTCATCCCTTTTCTGCGCATCCCTGAGCCGGGGTTCCTGTTCAATGGCTTCCTTTATTGTTATCTTCAGCTGGTCAGGGATAAGCTTGGCAATGCGGTCCACATCCCCGAATGGCATGTCAAGGGCACGGCCCACGTCTCTGATAACCGCCCGGGCCTTCATGGACCCAAAGGTGATAATCTGGGCGACATGCTCTGCACCCCCGTATTTATCCTGGACGTACTGGAAAACTTCTCCCCGGCGTTCCTGGCAGAAGTCAATGTCGAAGTCGGGCAGGCTTTTCCGTTCTATATTGAGAAACCGCTCGAAGATCAGCCCGTAAGGCATGGGGTCAATTTCTGTTATACGCAGACAGTAGGCAACCAGGCTCCCGGCCCCGGAGCCGCGGCCCGGGCCCACCGGTATTTTCTGGTCTTTTGCCCAATTGATAAAATCGGCCACAATAAGGAAATACCCGGGAAACTCCATGGCCTTGATGACGTCGATTTCCATATCAAGGCGTTCGTGGTAGCTCTTCTCCAGCTCAGGAGTCAACTCCCCTTTTTCACGCAACGATGCTAAACGTTCCTTTAAACCATCACTGGCCAGTCTCTCAAAATATGAATCAAGGGTGTCACTGTCGGGGACGGGAAAATTCGGAAAGTGGTGCTGGCCGAACTCCAGTTCAAGGTTGCAGCGCTCAGCGATCTTTACAGTCTCAGCAGCTGCACCGGGAAATTTCTTGAAGCGTTCAAGCATCTCTGCCGGTGACTTGAAATACAGTTCATCGGTTGCAAACTTGAAACGGCCGGCATCATTAACAGTTCTGCCCGTCTGGATACAGAGAAGAACCTCATGGGCAAAGGCCTCGTCGCGGTTAAGGTAATGGCAGTCATTGGTGGCAACCATCGGAATGGAGAATTCCCGGGCGATGGTTTTCAGGCCCCGGTTAACTTTTTTCTGCTCTTTTATACCGTTGTCCTGCAGCTCAAAGTAGAGTCGGTCGCCAAAGATTTTCTGCAGGGCCTTTGTCTCCCTGCGGGCAGCTTCCATATTGTTGTTGAGGATAAGGTGGGGTATGCCGCCATGCAGGCAAGCGGTCAGAGCAATCAGGCCTTTACTGTGCCTGGTGAGAGTTTCTTTATCAATGCGCGGTTTGTAATAAAAACCCTCAAGCTGGGCAATGGAGGCAAGCTTCATGAGGTTTTTATAACCTGTGATGTCCATGGCCAGAAGGACTATATGGAAGGCGGCATCGCTGGAACTTTTAGCGCCGGAATGTTTTTTCCTGTTGCGTGGCGCAATGTAGAATTCACACCCGATAATGGGCTTTATGCCAGCCTTTCTGGCTTTGACATAAAATTCAAGGGCGCCGTGCATGGCGCCATGGTCTGTTATCGCAACCGCCTCCATACCGAATTCTTTGCATTTTTCAAGAAGTTTATCGATGCGGATGGCTCCGTCAAGAAGGCTGTACTGGGTGTGAACATGAAGATGAACAAAATCTGCGGCAGGTGTATCGCTCATAGTAGTTTAATAAGTGGTGCAGTGGTTAATGAAAGATGCGTAGTCGCGTGCCGGCATTGCTGCCGGAAATATCCACAAATATGTATCAGCGATTAGGCATTTATCCCAGGGAGTAAACCAGGAATCACTCTAACAGTGAGAGTTTCAAAGGGATTGTCCCCAACCG
>JAWVYE010000023.1:0-10717 GCA_033722905.1 Desulfobulbales bacterium | reverse complement strand
TCTGCAATCCACCATATGGGATGCGTCTTCACAGTGATGGGGATATGAGAACATTCATGAAACAGCTGGGTGATTTTCTAAAACAACGCTGCAAGGGGTCTGATGCCTATCTGTATTTCGGCAATCGTGATTTGATAAAGAGTATCGGCCTCAAGCCGGGCTGGAAAAAGGTACTAATCAGCGGCGGCCTGGACGGACGGCTTGTCAAGTACACTATGTTCTGAAGATGATCAGCAGAAATATAAACCTTTAAAATACTCGTAAGCTTCATCCTGCAAGCTTTTCCGGGGTTTTCGATTTCCAGATTAAACCATCCAGAGCCTTACTGCCGCATACTCTGCCACCTGCATTGCAGGTCCGGACAGAAGAACTGTTGCCTCTCTATCAGGACATTGACTGCCTGACCGGTCTGGAGGTTTTCTAACAAAACAGATTGAAATATTTCAATGGATATATAACCCTGCCGGCTTCTTAAAAAATTCCTGAAAAATAGAAAGATTTTCCTTATTTTTTTAAAAAATTTATTTTATCATACCATGATTAACGCGGGAGAAAATTTCAGGAGCCTGTATATGCCAACTGATTCTCACCAGAGTGAGAGAAGAAAACACCAGCGGTACGAGGTGCCTCACCTTGCCATTGCTGTGCCCAAGAGACCCACAGCGCAGGTGGCAAGGATAGTGAATATCAGCAAAGGCGGACTGGCGGTACGTTATCTTGATCAGGAGGACTGGTTGGGGCATGCCCGTGCCATTGACATTCTTGTCAACAGCAATTTTTTCATGACCAACATCCCGATAACAAATATCAATGACTTCAAAGTGAAAAATCAGGTTTCCTTCAGCATCGTCAGCGAGCGGCAATGCTGCCTTGAGTTCGGGCCCCTCTCCTCTGAGCAGGAATTACAGCTTAAAGAGTTCATTTTAAGGTATGCAGCCGGCAATATATAGTTTTTTAATCACCAGGACCACCTTTCACAGCCTCCCATACAAAACCTTGCGTATAGGTAACAGTTCTAATAATATTGGCTTATGTGAACCGCTTATTTTTTTAACACCAATGATATTAACAATGTAAGATATAACTACCATGCTATTAGCAATTGATGTCGGCAACTCGCAAACCGTCTGCGGTGTGTTTAATAAAGGCAGCCTGATCTGTCACTGGCGCCTGAAAACCGACAGAAGAAAAACAGCCGATGAACTGGCAGCCCGTTTCATGTCGCTATTTGCCATGCAGAATATCCAATTTACAGATATCCGCGGTATGATAATAGCCAGTGTAGTTCCCACCCAACAGCAGGCCTGGCAGGAGTTTTCACAAAAATATATCAATTGTTCCCCCCTGCTCGTAAGCAGCCATTCCCTGGAAACAGGCATAAAAATTTCAACGGAAAATCCTGCTGAAGTAGGAGCAGATAGAATCGTCAATGCCGTGGCGGCATTTGAGAAGTTCAACAGGAGCTGCATCGTAGTTGATTTTGGAACTGCCATAACCTTTGACTGCATATCATCCAGGGGGGAATATCTGGGTGGGGCCATTGTACCGGGCATAAGCATTTCCCTTGATGCACTTGCCAGTCGAACGGCCAAACTGCCGCGGATTGACATCTCCATGCCGCCGGAGAAGGCAATCGGAGCCAGTACCGTTGAGGCCATAAAATCAGGCCTGCTTTTTGGCTACGGCGCCCTGGTCGACGGCCTCATAAAAAAACTTTCCTCTGAGTTCACCGAAATCCCTCAGGTTATTGCCACCGGCGGTCTGTCTGAATTGATTGAAGCCTATGCAGAATCCATTCAGTTTGTCGATCCCATGCTAACCCTTAAAGGCCTGAACCTCCTGTATGAAAAAAACTGCTGAACAATCCGCCAGAAAAAAAACCCGGAAAATCATTATCCCGCCTGCCATTCAAAAAGGCGACACTATCGGGCTGGTCTCCCCCGCCGGCCCCCTGGTCAATAAAAGTAACTTTACCGCCGGTATAAATATTCTTGAAAAGAAAGGCTTCAAGACAAAATATAACCGGCGCCTCTTGCATACCAAAGGGTACCTTGCCGGTGCGGACCACGCCCGGGCGCATGAGTTCAACAGGTTGTGGGCTGACCCGGAAGTTAAGGCCCTGGTTGCAACAAGGGGTGGATACGGCTGTCTGCGAATGCTCGATTTTCTCGAGATGAAACTGATACGTAAAAAACCGAAAATCTTTGTCGGCTTCAGTGACCTGACAGTTCTTTTGGCAGCAATCAACAAAAAGACCGGTCTCGTGACCTACCATGGCCCCGTGATTACAACCCTTGCCACCAGTGACAGGAAATCACAAAAAAGTTTTCTTGCCACCCTGACAGATTCGACAATTAGCGATATTGATGCCGCCAAAGTCAAAGTTCTCAAAGGCGGCAAAGCCAGGGGTGTCCTGCTGGGAGGCAACCTGACAACCCTGGTTCATATGATAGCCACTCCCTATGAAATTCCTTGGGATCAGGCAATTTTGTTTATTGAGGATATCGGTGAATTCCCTTACCGCCTGGACCGTCTTCTTACTCACCTGGACCAGGCGGGACGGCTGCAGAAGATCAGGGGCCTTATCCTGGGAACATTCAGTGATAATGACAGAAAGGAAAACAGAGCCATGAAAAATGCTGTGCAAAAAAGAGTTCTCGAACTCCTGGAAAAAAAAGATATCCCGATCTGGGCAAATTTTCCTACCGGTCACAGCCGCCGTAATCTGACCCTGCCAATTGGGGTATATTTTGCAATGAACTCATCAGACAGGAGCCTCAGGCCTCTGGCTAATCACGATTCCTGACTTTTTGTCTGTTTGCCTGATCTGCGGGCGACAGAACTTACCGAATTAATACTTCTGCGTCCGGCAATACTGGTATGGTTTTATCTCAATGCTGCTGCCGCCGGATATGGCGGTCTTTCAAAAGGAATTACAATTTACACTGGCGATGCTCTTCCGGCCATCGGGTCATAGCTGTTTTCTGCTGGATTTTTTTTTGCCGAAAACCCTGGTTCAGGAACATCCAAAACGCTACAAAGAAGGAAAGTCCTTTTCAATCGGCCTTTTAAACTTCTGGCGCAGTTTTCTGAAGGCCTGGTTAACATTTTCCAGAATATCAACCTTTGACTTGTTATAGGTTATTTCCCACTCACCCAGCGCTGCATCAAGATCGCCTTCTGCGCCTATTTTCTCCCAGAATACCTTAAAATCCTGTTTGGCGTTCTCGAGGGTAAATTCCATTTTACGGCTTTTATCCTTGAGAAAAGACTCGATATTCATATTGATAGTATCATAGAGATCAAGACTGAACTCCATCGGATCGTTCCGGTAGGAAGATCGCATCAGAATACCGTCCGTATATGCCTTGAGGATTCCCATATGCATGTACCTGCTCATACTTGCCGCATTACGCTGGCGGTCTCTGGTAAGGTGTACGTAAAAAGCCTCATCTCCGTATATCCTGTCAAGCCGGCCCAAAAACCATGAAAGTCTGTTGTCGGCTTCTATGTGGTTCGCAGCATAGTTAAGCCGTTCATTGCCTGTAAAACGCGAACGGGTTTCATGGCCGGCAGAATAATTGCTGATGTGTCTGCAGGCTTCGATAAATGTATGGGAACCACACCTACCGGTACAGAGAACAAAAACATTCATGTTATAATCACTGTCCTGTGAATTAAGATTTTATCAACTGGCCGTACTTTCTAGAGAGATTATAGCATTACTAATCTCTTCAACCACATTCAAGGTATTTTTTAACACGGTCTGTCAGGGCAGGATTTCATTATAAAGTGATACTGTTTTTTTACACATCCTCTCGGTAGTAAAATTTTCCAGCACCCACTTGCGCCCTTCCCTACCGTAATTATCCGCCAGATCCGGGATGGATAAACTTTCCCGCAGGGCACCGGCAAGACTTTCTGTGTTGCCGGGTTCAACCAGCCACCCGGTTTTTCCAGGCAGCACTGTTTCCCTGCTTCCTCCCAGAGCGGATGCAATAACCGGACGTTCCATCGCCTGGGCTTCTATTGCCACCCTGCCGAATGCCTCAGGCGTAATTGAGGTCGCTGAAACAACTATATCCGCTATGAGATATGCGGCGGGCATGTTGTCACAATACCCCACAAATCTTACCCTGTCCTGGAGCTGCAGATCGTATAATAACTGCTGTAACTCCTGCCGGTAACCGGGGTTTGATTCAACATCACCCACACAGACAGCAAGCCAGTCCAGGTCGGCAATATTCTTCAATGCCCTGATGAATACATCATGTCCTTTTAATCTTGTCAGGCGGCCCGGCAGCATAATAACCGGCACGCGCTTACCAGCGTCTGCCAATCCCCACTTGTCCCGCCAGTATTGAAGGTCTTCGCTGCTGACCGCGGCAGGGTCAAATTGAGTTTCATCAAAGCCTCTGTATATTAATGCAATACAATCGGCAGGAACTCCATACTCCTGTATAATATGCCGGGCTACTGACTGTGAAACAGCGATGACCTTTTCGCCCTTTGCCATTACAGCGCTGTAACGGTTTACAGAGTAAAATCCGTGAAAAGTAGTGACACACCGGGGCCGTGATTTTTCAGGAAGATTTTTCCAGGCCAGGTACCCGACCCAGGCAGGCATCCGGGAACGCAGGTGCAGAATATCAACCTTTCTGTCGAGCAGTAATTTTCTCAGCTTGGCAATATAACGCAGTGTCAATGGACTCTTCTTACCCACGCTCCACAAGATGTGTTCCGATCCTTCGGATTCAAGTTGGGATACAAGGCGGCCGCCGCCTGAAATAACAAGCGAACGGTGTCCATGCTCAACAAGATATTTGCCCAACTCCAGGGTGCCCCGCTCCACACCGCCTACATGAAGCTCAGGGAGCATCTGGACTACTGTAAGCGGTCCGGCCACCATCGTCGCAATATCTCCCTGGCGCAGCGTTCTGCCTCGTTAAACGGTTTTCCCTGAGGAGCAGGCATTGCGGCAGTGCTCTGCCAGTCATCAAAATAAATAACCATATTCTTTTCTTTCAGGATATCCAGGCTTTTTTGAAACTTGTTGTTCTGCCGGAGCCATGTAACCGGCAGAATTCCAACCGAACATCCTGCCGACAGGGCTTCATAGACCATGGATATGGAATCAGCCGTAACCCATACAGTTCTGTTGCGGGCATATTCTTTTTCAATCCAGCCGGCAGACGTATCAGCAGACCTGTAAAATGTTGCCTGCTGCATGGAGGCGGCCAGCTCCTCCAGCTTGACGCAGGTTTCTTCAGGTGTGCGGGGTGAGGAAGAAATAGCCCAGTGCAGGTTCTTATTATTTGTAACAATAGTTGTAACCTGATTAATAACTTCAGAGCTCTTCCATATATGACTCTTTTTATCCAGTCCGCCAATGAGGATAAGCCCTTTGTCGGACTGGTGTTCATCACGCAGGACTACAGTATTGGGAGGCCCCAGTGTGATAAATACATTTTTCCGCGGGGGCGGCTCGTCGTGTTCCGGTATACAGCACAGATCAAATTTTTTAAACAGCTGTGGATCCGGGGACATGCATGTAACCACATACACTTTATGACCTGTTGAGCCGCTGCGCGATTTTTTCTCCAGCAGCATGGGAATATGGGTATGGGTCCCGCTGCCGATGATGAGATCAACAACACCGGGATATTGCCCGGTTACGGGCTCATGCAGACTCGCAAGAATATAGGACATCCAGTTTCTGCAGAAAGAGACCGGGGATACCGGGACATTTTTCTCAATAACTTCTGTGGGCGTTATGGCAGCAAGTGCCTGTAAAATGCCCAGAGTCTGCTTTTCGTGCCCCAGCCGACCATCAAAATAGGCTGCAATAGAAAGTGGCTTCATAAGTCTTCTTGACGTAAAATAAACTTTGACAGTGAAAAGCACGATAACAGGAAATTATTTCCTGGCAAAAGAGATTGCAATGGATAAATACCCTGAATTATGAGAATATGCAATTGGCGGGGAAGGATTTGAAGGCCGCAGCCCATACCTGTGAAGCTGCGGCCGTAATTCTTTTTTCGTCAGGCGGTTCCGGTGAGCTGCGACAGGTTATCCCTGGCAAAATCTATCGACGGATCAAGGGAAAGCGCCAGTTCAAAATATTTGATTGCCTCATCATTTTTTTCCAGCCTCCGGTAGTTTACTCCCAGGTTGGCATAATCAATTGCAGAAGCCGGATTCAGTTCAACAGTCTTGGTGAAATGAGAAACAGCCTCTTCATATTCGCCAAGCTTGAAATGACAGAACCCCAACAGGTTATGGATGTCAGGCCTGGTATTGTCTGCCTCTGCACCTTTTTCCAGAACAGCTATAGCCTCCCTGAACTTTTCCAGATCCTTGAGGCAATTGCCGATATAGGAATAGATATAAGGAAGATCCTCTGCACTCGGGTTCATATCAAGGGCGTTATTGAAATGTGTCAGAGCTTCATCCTGGCGGCCAAGGTTGAAGAGATTACGGCCCAGATAGAATTCTATGTAGTAGGCGTCCGGAAGCAGTTTCTGCATATTGAGCAGATGCCTGTTCGACTCAAGGGGATCTTCGACAAGTTCCGCCATCAGCTTGGCGGCAAACAGCCCGGCATTCCTGCTGGATGCCCGCTCCCGGAAATGTGCGCCCGGAATGATCGTGTAAATAGAGGGCATTTTCAGTTGCGGGTGCATAGTGTTGACGATAAACACTTCCATATCCAGTTTTTCCAGGGCGGCCAGGCAGTTCTCCACTTCGGTTCTTATATTATCGTCGGTCAGGTCCGGCAGGTCCTGCAGGTCAATTTCAGGACCACCCATGAGGTATGCAACCTCATCCATGGCCAATGGTTTCGGCAGGCCGCTGGCCACATAATTTGCATGGGTATTGAAGTCACCTGCAAGCTGGGCAACCTCTGTAAGTGCCCGGATAAGAGCTTTTTCAGGATTAGGGGTGGTGCCGGCGGTCCAGACAATCTCGCTCATAACAGGAAAGGTCGATGGATCGATACACAGGGCACTGACTGTCGGCACCCCTGTATCCAGGGAAAAGTCATGCAGGTAAATTTCAATTCCGTTTTTGCTGAATTTCTTGATCAACTCGCGTGAAACAGGGTCTTTGGCTGACTCCAGCCTGATGCGGGGAACCTGCTTTTTTTCATGACTTACAACGGCGCAGACATGGCGCTCGATTATTTCACAAATCCCCTGGCATATTGATTCCTCATACGAGTTGCCGTTTGAGGGACCGTTGAATTCATTAATGGCATAAAACCAGGAAAACGGAATAAGTACCTCTTCCTGCCTGTTCAGGTTTGTGGCCCAGGTCCATTTGATAGGTATATCAGCCAGAAGCCTGGTAAGCATTTCCTCGCCCATGGTCTCATCATGAACAGACTGCAGCAGACGTTTAACCGGCAGGAGATTGTGGCCGGCGGCCTGCATTTCCTGGTAGGTACCGGTTAAAAAATTAGCGGGATCTTTAATAAAACTGAAAAAACTGAAGCGTTCACCCAGTTCCATGCAGGCACTTGCCTGGGATTGTTCAGGGGTGCTGCCTTTTCCCATCTGTTTTTTATTGCCGACGACCTCCCTGGCATCCTTCCCGGTAATACTGAAATAAATGGGGATATCCAGGCGGCCGTTATCTATGCGGCGCACTTCCTTTAAGATATCCAGGTCAACTTCCGCCAGCCGTTTCTTGAAGCGACTGACGGTTTCAACCGGACTCAACACTTTATCCTGGTCGTAGGTATACGTTTTATAGCAGTCCTGTAGACGAATCGGTTTCTGTTTCATCGTGTCCTCTCCAGCAAAAAATATAGTTTAATCCAACCCGGTGCTTTCTCCCGTAACACTGCCATTAAAGGCTACAATGTGGTATAGAATTCTGATCAGGAAAGCTATCTATTTACATCATGGACATGATATCGGCTACTTTTTTTTGCCAAGCATTGCCATGTCCGGCCAGATTTGCTGTTCTTGAGGTTTCAGATGTTATGACAAGTTGCACTTCCAGTCTTTCAGCCGGCATTAAACTTCCAAGGCGCTCCGGCCACTCGATGACGGTCAGGCCGTTGCTGTAGACATATTCTGCAAATCCCAGTCCCTCAATGTCCTCCTCCCCTGCAAGACGGTAGAGGTCAAAATGATACAATGGCATCCGCCCCTGGTATTCCTGGAGAAGGCTGAAGGTTGGACTGGTTACATATATACGTGGGTCTACACCCAGGCCGCGGGCAATTGCCTGGGTTAAGGCAGTCTTGCCTGAGCCCAGGGGTCCTGCCAGTGTAATAATACCCCCGGGGTCAACAATACGACCAATGATGTTTCCCAATAGTTCAGTTTTTTTTACTGAAGAGAGTTCCAGAGAATTCATAAAAGCTCATCAGGAATTAACCGGCCGGATCATGCAATGGGCAGTGTAATTGAAACAATTGTCCCCTCTCCTTCTATACTGCCGAACCATATGGACCCTTTATGTTCATCAATAATCTTGTAGGCCAATGCAAGTCCCAACCCGGTACCTTCCGGTTTCGTGGTGAAGTATGGGTCCAGAACCTTGTCAATATCCTCATGCGGTATGCCTTTCCCGGTATCCCGGACCTCAACAATAAGCATTTCTTCCTTCTCATCACTACGGACGGAGACCTTCAATTGTTTTTCCAGGTTCGAATTTTCCATGGCCTGCAGGGCGTTAAGATAAAGATTGAGAAGCACCTGGTTAATCTTGTCCTTATCCACTGAAATCAAGGGCAGGCCTTCCTCTATATCAAGCGAGATCTTCACCCCCAAAGCCTTGGCATCGCTGCTTATTAACTTCAGTGACAAATCGACCATCTCACCCAGGTTGACAGGTTTTTTGCGCAGGGTTGTCGGGCGCGCATAATTCAAAAGTTCGGTGATACTTCTGTTCAGCCTTTCAGCTTCCTGCACCAGAAGATCAGCTGCTTCATGCTCCCGGCTGCCGTCCTTGAATTTTGACCCGAGCAGGGTTGCAAATCCCTTGATTGAACTTAAGGGATTCCTGACCTCATGGGCGACGCCGGCAGCCATTTTTCCGAGAGCCACCAGGCGGTCATGGCGCTGTATTTCCTTTTCAAGTCTTTTCAGCTCCGACAAATCATACATGAGCAGCACCCGGCCCATGAAAACCATGTACTGGTTTGATACCGGCACAGAAATCAGGTGCAGTGAATATTTGATATTATCCGCACCAGTTAAAACCACGTCCCGGTCGGTCATTTCCTTCCTGTCATCCTCTAAGGCAAAAAATCGGGAAATTTCTGCCGGCAGGACATTTTCCGGTTTACCGTTCTGGACCGCTTCACTGCTTCTGCCGGTCATTGCAGCAGCAGCCGAGTTAAATGTCCTGATTCTTCCTTCCTGGTCCGTAGCGATAATGCCAACCGGTAATCTTGAGATCAACAGCGAGGTGAAGGCCTGAACCCTGCTGAGTGTCTCCTGTGAAATACTGTAGCTCTGGGCTGCCATCAGTGATATCCAGCCCCCTAGCCCGATAAGCAGGAGGGTAACTGACATGAAAATCATCTGGTAACGGTAGCGCTTGACCGTGTTCTGCAGTTCGGTCATATCGAGCCCAATAAGGATGAATTGCGGATGCGTGTCCGAACCGAGTGTTGACAGGTGCCAGCCGTCCAGTGGCACATCTTCCTGGGACATACCTTCCGGTGTGAGTGTGTGCTGTTGACTGAACTGTTTCTGCCAACTCTGCAAGCCGCCGCGGCTTCGGAATGGTTTAAAAGGTCCCAGCACCTCAAATATTTTGTAACTCTCCTGCGGTAATTTTACTATATGGTACGTACCATTCGGATCTGCCTGGTTTAAGATGTCTATATTGCGCTCGATACTTGTGCCGATAATATCAGGGTTGCTGTGGACGAGAATGTTCCCTGATACATCTATAACTGCAATATAATGAATATCCGGCGACTCTGCGGCCTGCTCAATGAGCCTCTGGGTCTGGGCCGCCCAACCGCCATCGGGAACACTCATGCCTATCAGGCCGCCCATCATGCTTGTCATGACGGAGGCTCGCATACCGGCTTCGACAAAACGGATTATTGCTTCGCCCTTCCTGAACAACCCATCTGTCAGCATGCCCCTTTCCCGCTTTATATTGTTGGCGGCAAATGTAACAATAATAAGGGAAAGCAGCCCAATGGCAGCTGAAAGAAGCCAGGGTGAGACATACATCAGGCGTGTTTTCTTTAAGACATTATCCTTCATCTTCATGTACAATATAGTAAGGCAATATCCTGCTTAAACAAGAGGCTGACGCCTCAGCTTTTTTTATCTGATATTGCCTTTTTCAGGGCAGCAGCATGAACATCGCCGGCATAATGCAGAGGACTTTTGCCTGAAATGGGATCAAAACTGCTTGGATCAGCATAGCAGATATACTGAACTTCACGGGCCAGAGTGGTGACAGCCTCATTACAGGCCATGCCGATAACCTTGGCAAGCACATCCCACGTTGCACCGCATGGCGCACCTCGTTTCACCTCGATGTGGGTAATCCTGCCGTTCTCAATTTCGACGTTGTATTCGGGCAAACCGAATTGCCTGCCGTAAACACCTGCAGCCTGCAGGCGGCCCAGACCGCATCAGGTAAAAGGTGTCATAGCGTCTGCATGTTTTTTACCCGAAGCAATAACAGGAATATTTCTCTTTTTACAAACCTTGGCAAGATGGAATGAAAGGTCTGG